>JBOHCO010000300.1:0-17287 GCA_050698895.1 Streptosporangiaceae bacterium | reverse complement strand
GTATCGGTTTGATCACGAACATTGACAGACCCCATCGGGGAAGCACAGCATCTCGTGCACAGCAGTTCCCCTTCATGAACAATTGTGCACCATCATTCCGAGGACTGGCGGCAGCATCTCGATGACTGAGGCGACCGATATCGCGGCCCGGCACGCGGACCTGCAATCCGTCCGCGAAGAACTCGTCGAGTGCTGCGTTCGCCTGCTCGGCAAGGGACTCCTGACCCAGACGTCAGGCAACCTCAGCATCCGCCTGTCGCCGGACGCGATAGCGATCACGCCGACATCCATCGAGTACGACCGGATGAAGCCCGAGGACATCGTCGTCTGCGACCTGGACGGGACCGTCCTTCAGGGGACCAGGGCGCCATCGTCTGAGACGCCCCTGCACGCGGCGGTCTACCGGCTTCGCGACGACATCAACGCGATCGTGCACACGCACTCGCAGCAGGCCACCACGCTGGCCATCCTGGGCCTGCCCATCCCGGCGGTGCATTACATCATCGCCAGCCTGCACACGACGACCGTGCCCGTGGCCCCCTACGCCACCTACGGGACCCCGGAACTGGCGGCCAGCGTCCGGGACACCTTCCAGGCTCCCGGCCTGGCCGTGCTGATCGCCAACCACGGCATGGTCGCGGGCGGACGGACCTTGAAGCAGGCCGCCGACGGCGCGGAGACGACCGAGATCCTCGCCGGTTACTACTACCGCGGACTGACGGTTGGCCAGCCGAACGTCCTGACCGACAGCCAGATGGACGAGGTCATCGCCAAGTACCGGCGCAAGCCGGCGGAAGCGAACGCCGCGCACTGATCTCCAGCTCCGACCACCAGAGCAGCAGGGAGGGTCCCGATGCCTGAGATCGTCGTCACGCTCGACATCGGCGGCTCAGGCGTCAAGGCCAGCTGCTTTGATGTGTCGGGGGACGTCGTGACCACGGCCGCCTCGGTGCCCTACCCGCCCGGCACCGGCCACGACGACGGCACCTTCGATCCGGACGTGTGGGCCGATACCGCGACGGCCGCCCTGGCCCAGATCGTTGCTCGCTGCCCGGCACAGCCGCACCAGTACCTGGGCATCACGGTCAGCGCGATCCGCATTCCCTTCGTGCTGCTCGACTCCGATCAGCGGGTCGTCGGCCCCTCCCTGCTGAACCGAGACCGCCGCGCGCTGCCGATCGTCGACGATCTTGTGGCCACCATCGGCCATCGGGCGCTGCACCGGACGACCGGGCACTGGGCGGCGCCGGAGTTCGGCCTGCCCAAGCTGCTCTGGATCCAGCGGAACCATCCCGATGCCTGGCCGCGGGTGCGGACCGTCATCCAGCTCCATGACTGGTTCGTCTTCCGGCTCTGCGGCGCCATCGCCAGCGAGGCCTCGTCCGCGGCGATGAGCCAGGTGATGGACATCTCGGCGGGCACGTGGGCCTATGACCTCCTCGCCGCCGAGTGCGGCATCGGACCCGAGATGCTGCCCGAGTTCGCGGCCGCCGGGACCCGGGCGGGCGGGCTCCTGAGAGCCGTCGCCGAGCAGGTCGGACTGCCGGCCGGGCTGCCCGTCCACCTCGGCGGCGGCGATACGCACATGTCCGCGCTGGCCGCCGGCGGCCAGGCGTCAGGCGGCCCGGTCGTGGTGGCCGGCACCACCGGCCCCGTCCAGGTGGCGGTCCGCTCTCCGCTCAGCCTGGACGCCTGGTTCCCGCTGCTGGTCAGTCCCCTGCCTGGCCGGACCGGCTGGGCCCTGGAATCGAACACCGGCCCGACCGGGGAGATCGTCGACCGGCTCCGTGACCTGAGCCAGCTCAGCGGTCCGGGCCTCGGGGCCGCGCTGCTGGCCCGCGGTTTCCACGTCGACGACGCGGTCAGCCACTCTGACGGCCTGACCATCCTGGCCGGCAATCCCTTCTTCGGGCCGACCGGCTGGCAGGTCTGGCCCGCGCCGACCATCTTCGGCCTCACTCCCCGGCACACTGGCGCCGACCTGCTCGCCGCCGCGCGGACCGGCACGTGCCTGGCCTTCAGCGAGGTCCTCGACCAGCTGTCCGGCGCGTCCAGGTCCCGTACCGACACGGTGATCGCGACCGGCGGCATGAGCCGCAGCGCGGCGTGGAGCCAGACCCTGGCCGACGTGACCGGCCGAAGCGTGCTCGTCCGCGAGCTTGATCATGTGTCCGGCCTGGCCGGGGCGGCGCTCGTCACCGGCGTCAGCGCCGAGTCGTTCTTCCGTGACCTCGAGGCCACCCGGTACACCCCTGACGCCAGCAGGCGCGCCGACCTTGAGCGCAGCGTCGAGGCCTACTGCCGCCTGTACGCCGCGAGCCAGGCGCGATCTCAGGAATATCCGCTCCCCGTGAGTCCTCGACCAGCTAATCCCCGGCGAGATGAGGTGGACGTCCATGCGAGCCCTCACTAGTTGCGCGCTAGGCGCAACCTTGGTGCAGGCGCTCGAGACCCAGTGGCGCTGGCAGGTCGACACGGTCGACAGCATCAAGGTGGCCACGGCGGAACTGTCCGCCCACGACCGGGCCAGCGTGCGGGCCGTTCTGGTCGAGACCGAGCCGGTGACCGCCGCGCTCATGGACGCCCTCCCGAACCTCGAAGTCATAGCGGTCATGCGGTCAGAGCCCGTCAACGTGGACATGACCGCCGCCACCGAGCGCGGGCTGCCGGTCATCCATACACCGGGCCGGAACGCCGAGTCAGTCGCGGACTTCACCCTCGGACTGACGCTGGCCATGCTCCGGAACATCGCCATTACCCATCACCGCATCATGCGCGGCGACATGACCCGGGCCGATTCCCGTGCCGATGAGGTCGGCCGGATCGCCGACGTGATCTGGCGTCCCGATGACCCGGCCGAGCCGATCCCTTACATCGCCTACAAGGGACGCGAGCTGTCCAATCTCGTCATCGGCGTCATCGGCTACGGCGCCGTGGGCCGGGCGGTGGCTCGCCGGTTCCTCCCGCTGGTTCGCGAAGTGATGGTCGTCGACCCGGCCGTGCCGGACAGCGCGATCACCTCGGCCGGCTTCACCGCCGCCGACATGGCCTCGATGCTGCCCAGGGCGGATGTCGTCACTGTTCACGCCCGCAGCGCATCGGTCATCATCGGCGATCCCGAGCTCGCGCTGATGCGTCCCGAGTCCTACCTCATCAATACGGCCCGGGCGACGGTGCTCGACTACGACGCACTGGTTCGGGCCCTGCACGCCGGGCGCCTGCGCGGCGCGGCCCTCGATGTGTACCCCGAGGAACCGCTCCCGCGGACGAGCCCCCTGATCTCAGCTCCCGGTCTCACTCTCACCCCGCACCTGGCCGGCGCAACCGAGGAGGTTAGCGGACGCATGTACGACATCGCGCTACAGGCCCTGAGCGACATCTACCACCGGGCGGACTGGGCCGGGGTGGCCGTCCGGAACCGGCAGGTCCAGCAGGCCTGGACTCGCGCCCTGGCCAACGGCAGGACGCCGCAGTCCACGAGCGTGGAAGGAGGCGGGCAATGACCGTCAAGATCGCCGTCATCGGCGGCGGCAGCTCGATGTTCGTCCCCGGCCTGGTGCGGCGGCTCGTGGATCTGCCGTGTTTCGACGGTGCCGAGCTCGCGCTGATGGACATCGACGAGGCGCGCCTGGCGACCATGCGCGTTCTCTCCAGCCAGCTGGCCGGAAGCAGCGGCCAGCAGCTCAACGTCGTCGCGACAACCAGCCAGCGGGAAGCGCTGACGGGTGCGGACTTCGTGATCGTCGCGATCAGCGTCGGCGGAATGGCGGCCTGGGCCTCCGACATCGAAGTCCCGGCCCGGCACGGCATCTTCATGCACATCGCCGACAGCGTGGGGCCGGGCGGAATCATGCGGTCGCTTCGCAACACGCCGGTCGTCGCCTCGGTCGCCCGCGACGTCGCGGAGGTCGCGCCGGACGCGATCGTGCTGAACTACACCAACCCGGCGAGCGCCAACGCCATGGCGATGGCCCAGGTCGACACCGTGCGCTCGCTCTCGCTGTGCTCATGCTCGCCCCTGCCGTTCAACGCCGACTGGCTCGCCGATCAGGTCGGCGTCAGCAAGGACCTGATCTCCCTGCCGCTCGAGGTGGGCGGGATCAATCACTGCACGGGCATCTTCTCGCTTCGCCTGGCTGATGGTCGCGATGCGATCCCGCTGGTCCGCGCGCGGACCAGCGATGCGATCACCCGGTGGGCGATCGACACGTTCGGCGTCATCCCCTACTGCTGGGCCCACTGGATCGAGTTCTTCCCCCAGCTGCAGCGCCTCGAAGAGCCCTACGCGGACCGGGCCCAGGGCCTGGCCATGCGGTACGGCCGTCGCATCTACGACATGGATTCCCAGCTGGAGCGGATCAGGACCTGGGACGACCTGGCCCGGTCGTGGTCGGCCACCAGCGGCACCCGGCAGCTCTCCGACCTGCCGCACGGCCCGGAGGACGAGGGGATCGTCGTCGCCGAGGTCATGCAGTCAGTCGTGGACGATCGTAAGGACCTGTTCGTGGTGAACGTCATGAACGGCGGCGGGCTGATCAGCAACCTGCCCGCGAGCGCCGCGGTGGAAGTGCCGGCCATCGTCGACGGCCAGGGGATACACCCGCTGGGCATCCCGGACCTGCCGCCCGGTCTGGCCGCCACGCTCAGCCTTCATTCCCAGGTCCAGGCGATGACGATGCAGTCGGCCCTGACCGGCGATCGCGGGCTGCTGCGGCAGGCCATGCTCACGGATCCGCTGGTGGCCGCGACCCTCGAGCCGCACGAGGCGGAGGCGATGACCAACGAGCTTCTCGCGGTCAACGCCCGTTACCTGCCGCAGTTCTCATCGTCGACCGGCGGCGCCGCATGACCGCCCTCGCCGAGCCGCCGGGCCGCGACGACGTCGTCATCGCCGAGCCGCGGCTGCGCTCGCTGGTCCGTCACGTCGTCACCACGGTCTGGCTGCTGCCCAGTGCCGCGCTCCTGATCGGCCTGTTCCTCATTCCGGTGGGCTACGCCGTTTACCTGGGCTTCACCAACCTGGAGCTCCTCGGCCAGTACGCGCAGACCTACAACTTCACCGGGCTCGCGAACCTCCAGCGGATGATTCACGATCCGACGTTCTGGTACAGCGTCAAGCTCACGCTCATCTTCGTGATCGGATCCGGGATCATCGCCCAGACCGTGCTGGGCCTGGGGCTTGCGCTGCTGGCCCAGCGAGTCAACGTCGTCGTCCGCTCGAGCGTCGGAGCGATCGTCATCCTGGCCTGGGTCCTGCCGGAAATCACGGTCGCCTTCGTCTGGTACTCATTCAGTCAGGCCGGCGGCACGCTCAGCCACATCTTCGGCACCCCGAAAAGCGACCTGCTTTCCACCGTGCCCATGCTCGTGGTCTGCCTGGCCAACGCGTGGCGTGGCACCGCCTTCTCGATGCTGCTGCTCAGCGCGGGCCTGCGCAACGTTCCCGGCGAGGTCGATGAGGCCGCCCAGCTGGAGGGCGCCGGCTACTGGCGGCGGCTGTTCACCGTAACGCTGCCGATTATGCGGCCCACCCTGATGATCAACCTGCTGCTCATCACGCTGGGCACCATCTCCGACTTCACCCTGATCTTCGCGATGACCCAGGGCGGACCCGGCAATCAGACGGCCATCCTGCCGGTCTACATGTACATCGAGGCGTTCCAGTTCAACCAGCTCGGCTACGGCACGGCGATTGCCCTCACGCTGGTCCTCATCGGAGCGATCTTGTCCATCGCCTACATCCGCCAGCTGCGGCCCGAACTCCAGGACGTCACGCCGTGACCCGCCGGGCCAGATCCCTGAAAGGCAGCCGAGATGTCCGCTGACCAGGCCGTCGCGGCCGTGCCCGAAATGACCGAGCCCGTCGTCGTCCGCAGGCGGCGATCGGCGTCCCGCCCGGTCATCAATGTCCTCATGGTGATCATCGGCGTGGTATTCCTGCTCCCGCTGCTCTGGCTGATCCTCGCCTCGTTCAATCCCCAGGCGGGCGACTCGCTGTCGCTGCCGCACCCCTTCTCCATCCTGAACTACCATCTCGCCTTCCGCGCCGGGGCGGGATCCGCGATCGTGAACAGCCTCTATCTCGCGGGCGTGTCCACGGTCATCGCGACGGCCGTGTCGACCATGGCCGGATTCATGCTGGCCCGGCGGAGGATTCGCTTCAAGGGCGCCTTCCTGGTCCTGATCCTCTTTCTCACCGGCATCCCCGTGACGCTGCTGCTGATTCCCACCTACCAGATTTTTGTCGGCCTGGCCTGGCTGAACTCGAGGTTCTACACCTCAATTGTCCTGGCCTCCATGTCGGTGCCGTTCTCCATCTGGCTGCTGAAGAACTTCATCGGCCAGGTCCCCCGTGAGTTCGAGGAGGCCGCGGCCATCGAGGGCGCGGGCGAGATCAACATACTTTTCCGCATCGTGATGCCGCTGATCATCCCGGGAATCCTCGTCTCAGCGATCCTGACCTTCATCAACTCATGGGGCTCCTTCCTGATCCCCCTGGTCCTTGACGCCAATCCGGCGGACACTCCCGGTGCGGTGGGGATTTACCAGTTCATGAGCGCCAACGGCCAGGTCCAGTTCGGGCAGCTGGCCGCGTATTCGGTGCTGTTCTCGGTGCCTGTCATCATCCTCTATCTCATCAGCTCCCGCTGGCTCAGCGGCGGATTCTCCTTCGCCGGAGGGGTGAAGGGCTGATGCCGAAGCTGGCCCGACCGAATATGACAGGAGCGCAGTAAGCCATGGCGAAGATCGTGCTGCGCAGGGTAACCAAGTCCTTTGGTTCAAAGGTCGCCGTAGACGACATGAACCTTGAGGTCGAGGACGGCGAGTTCGTCATTGTCGTCGGGCCCTCGGGCTGCGGCAAGACCACCACATTGCGCATGATCGCCGGCTTCGAGGCCCCCACCAAGGGCACCCTGCACATCGGCGACACCCTGATGAACCACGTTCCGCCCAAGGACCGCAACCTGGCGATGGTGTTCCAGAACTACGCCCTGTTCCCGCACATGTCCGTGGCCCGGAACCTCTCCTACGGCCTGCGGGTCCGGCATACGCCCAAGAAGGAGGTTGACTCCCAGGTTCATGAGATTGCCGAGATGCTCGGCATCCTCCCGCTGCTGGACAGCAGGCCATCCCAGCTGTCCGGCGGCGAGCGTCAGCGGGTCGCCCTCGGGCGGGCACTGCTGCGCAAGCCGCAGGCCTTCCTGCTCGACGAGCCGCTGTCCAACCTGGACGCCGCGCTGCGGGCCCAGATGCGCTTCGAGCTCAAGCGCATCCACGCGCAGTTCCCGGTCACGACCGTCTACGTGACCCACGACCAGGTCGAGGCCATGACGATGGCCGACCGGATCGTGCTGATGAACCACGGCGAACTGCAGCAGGTGGCCCGGCCCGAGACGCTCTACGCCGAGCCGGCGAACGTCTTCGTGGCCGGCTTCATCGGCAGTCCCAGGATCAACCTGATCGCCGGCCAGATTGAGCATCCTGACGGGGCCAGCGCGCTGCGCTGCCTGGCGGCAACCATCCCCGTGACGCCGGACATCGCTGATCGCCTCAGCTCATCGCAGGGCGAGGGCGTCACCATCGGGATTCGCCCGGAAGACGTTCTCCCGTGCTCGCCGCTGGACGTTGCCCCCGGGCACCCGGTCATCTCCGGCTGTGTCGAGGTGATCGAGCCGCTCGGAGCCGAGACGCACGTGGCCGTCCGCGTCGGCGACGAGATCGTCACGTGCCGGACCCCTCCTCGATCGGGATTGGAGGTGGGTTCCACCATCAACCTCTCCTTTGACATCACGCAGGCCAGCATCTTCGACGCATCCAGCGGCCTCCGCCTGAGCTAGCCGGGGCCGACCAGCAGTGCACCCCGCCAGTGCACCCCGGCGCAGGTGAGATCTAGCGCCAATCGCAGTCCAGCGCGTCATAGACGCAGCAGAAAGGGAAGCCGCATGAAACGTCTCACGCGGATCATCGCGCCTGCCGTCGGAATAACTCTTCTGGGTACCGCAGCAGCCTGCTCAAATTCCTCGGCCGGATCAGGATCATCCGGGTCTGGTTCGAGCAGCAACACGGTCACCGTTCTCTACACCAATAACTACGTCTTCAACTCCGACTCGCTGGCCACCAAGTGGTGGACCGGCATCGCCAAGCAGTGGAAGGCCAAGTACCCCCACACCAAGCTCGTCCTGCAAGGCACCGGCGGCACGGACATCGACCTGATGAACAAGGCGGCCATCCTGTTCCGGTCGGCCACCACCACGCCGGACGTCATCCAGATGCCGACTACGTACGTGGCGCAGTTCGCGGGGTCGAACTACCTGGCCCCCCTCAACAGCTTCGTCCAGTCGGCGCAGGCCAGGAGCTTCTGGCCGACGATGCCCGCCGGCGTTCAGCAGATGAGCGCGATCAGCGGCCAGGTTTACGCGATCAACGCCGGGAACAACAACACCGGGCTGCTCTACAACAAGGCCATGCTGACCAAGGCGGGCGTCAAGCTGCCCTGGGACCCGAAGAACTGGGCCCAGATCCTGCAGGTCGCGGAGAAGGTCAAGGCCGCGAATCCGGGCGTGTGGCCGCTCTGGGTCGCCTCTGGCGTCGCGGCCGGGCCGACGAATGTGCTCCAGGGTAGCGGCAACCTTATTTTCGGCTCCTCGAATGCCACCATGTTCGATGCGAAGACCAAGAAGTGGGTTGTTAATTCTTCTGGAATCAAGGCCACACTCGAGTTTTACCAGAAGATGGACAAGATGGGCCTGGGCGCGCCGACGTCCCAGCTGTTCCGGGCCGACGCGGTCGGCCAGCCGCCGCTGCTCATGAAGCAGGGCAAGCTGGCGATCTCCATCGGCTCGAACTGGTACCCGACGGTCTGGGCGTCTCCGCAGTCCGCCGCGCCGTGGGCGGCCGCGAAGACCGCGGTTGGCTCGGCGCCGTTCCCGACCGAGAACGGCCAGGGAGCGGGAGCGGCGTCCACGCTCGGCGGATGGGCGTACGCGGTTTCCAAGGCGTCGAAGAACATTCAGGGGGCGGAAGACTTCATCGCGCTCGCGTCGTCGCCCGCGAACCAGCTGACCACCGCCGTCTGGTCAGGCTTCGTGCCCCCGTCCACGCCCGTGGGCGAGAAGCCATTGTTCATCAACTTCGCGCCGCCGTTCCAGGCGGACTTCAACTCCTACGCGAAATATGGTGCCGCCCTGCCCAACAACGTGAACTTCCCGGTTTACGCTCGGGCGCTTAATACTGTTACCGGCGACTTCGCGCAGAATCCGAACGCGAGCATGAGTGCGGAGCTGGCCAAGCTCTCCAGTCTGGTGACCCAGCAGCTTGGGCCGAGCAGCGTGGAGACGCAGCCGTAACCAGCAGGCCCTCCCCTGGGTGCCTGCGATCTTCGTGGCGCGGGCACCCAGGGACACCCGCACGACAGGAAGGCCCGAAGTGGCGAGCGAGGACGATCTGATGGCCAGGGCGGCCCGGCTTCACTACGAGTTCGACCTGACCCACGAGCAGGTTGGCACCACCCTCGGCGTGTCCAGGGTCAAGGTCACCAGAATGCTCAAGAAGGCCCGCCAGATCGGCCTGGTGCAGATCACGGTCATGAGCGAGCTGAGCCTGTTCATGACCATGGAAGAGCAGCTCTGCTCTCGGTTCGGCCTGGTCAAGGCGGTGGTAGTTCCCGACGCCGTCAGCCACGGACGGGGACCATTCAGCGCCGTGGCCCGCGGCGGGGCCTCCTACCTCAATCAGATCGTCGCCGACGATGCCGTCATAGCCGTGGGCCTCAGCCGTACGCTCGCTGAGATCCCGCACTGGCTGGGCTCCGTCAGCCCGGCCCGGGTCCGCTTTGTCTCGCTAGTCGGCGCCTCCCGGGCCACCGGCGGGGGGGCCCGCAGTCCCTATCTCGTCACCGACGCCCTGGCCAACGCCTACTGCGGCACGGCCGAGCATCTGCACGCGCCGGTCATCGTCCGCAGCGCCACCATGGCCGAGGAACTCGTCCTCGAGCCGTCCGTCGCCGAGCCGCTCGCGCGGGCCGCGGCCGCCGACGCGGCCTTCGTCGGCATCGGCGGCATCAGGGACCGGGCTGACCTCGTCTGGTCAGCCGACGTTTCCCGCTCCGAATGGGCCGGGCTGGTCGCGGCCGGCATGGTCGGCGACATCGCCGGCCGGTTCTTCGACCGGGCCGGAACGCTGATCGACCACGAGATCAACCACCGGGTGATCGGCCTGACCCTGGATCAGTTCGCCGCCATCCCGACCCGGGTGGTCGTCGCCGCCGGCCCGGCGAAGGTCGAGCCGCTGCTGGCGGCCATGCACCGCCAGCTGGTCAACGTCCTGATCACCGACGCGGGGACAGCGAAGGCTCTCCTGGCGGCATCCGCCTCAGGCCGTGCATCCGCCTCAGGCCGTGCATCCGCATCAGGCCGTGCATCCGCCTCAGGCAGTGAGGAGAAATCATGACATCGGACGTCTACACCCTCCGGGCCGGACCGCTGACGGAAGAGCGGTGGGCGCCCTTCGGCTGGCTCCCGCTGCGCGACACCGATTCCCGTGACGGCCAGTCCCGCCTCGAGTTCACCCTGGATGACGTGCACCTCAACATCATCGCCCACTTCACGGGCGAGATCCCGCACGCCGACGGCGGGCTGGTCTGCCAGATGCTCTTCCGGCACGCGACGCACACTCAGGCGATCATGGTCCTGGACAATGACGCCCTCATGGTGGTGGCCCGGCCAGGGACCAGCCTCACCTCGCCGGACGACCTGGGTGAGCTGCAGGCCTTCCACCTCCGGGCCAGGGACGCGTTCGTCCTGCACCGGCGCACCTGGCACTGGGGACCATTCCCGGTGACGGCGGACGAGGTCACCCTCTACAACGTCCAGGGCCTGCGCTACGCCGAGGACAACGAGTGCTGCGACCTGACGAGCATCCCGACGACCATCGAGGTTTTCCCGCAGGGGTAAGAGACCGGCCCGGCCGGCACGAACAGGAGAGGCACATGGACGTCCGCAACATCAGCGACATCGCACCGGTGGCCGAGCACAACGGCACCACTCCCGTCTGGTACATGTTCCCGCCGGGCACGATGCGCGACATCACCAAGGGCGGCTCCCTCGAGCTCATCAACGAGTTCGAGATCGTCGGCGGCGGCGCCGTGGATCCCCACACCCACCCGACCCACGAGTTCTATTACGTCCTCTACGGCAAGGGCCTGATGATCATCGACGGCGAGGAACGGGATGTCTCTCAGGGCGACCTCGTCTACATCCCGCCGAACAAGGTGCACAGCCTGGTCGCCTCCAGCCCGAACTCCCCCATCCGCTGCTTCTGCTTCGCCGTGGCCGAGCCGGGCGCCGGAGACATCAACTACACCGAGCACTAGCCAGGCCCGGCCGGACCCGATGATCAGGACCCGATGATCAGGACCTACGCGCCCCGGATCGAGCTGACGTCCAGGCCGAGCAGCTCGACCGTGGTGGCGCCCGCCTTCAGGCGCTCGAACATGGCCAGCTCCTTGGCCTCCCTGGCCCGTCCGGCCGCGAGGACCTCGTCCAGGGCCCCTGGCCCGATGGCCACGACGCCGTCGGCGTCCCCGACGAGCCAGTCGCCGGTGCGCACCGTCACGTCCCCGAGCGAGACGGTCCCGCCGGTCTCGCCCGGCCCGGACTTGGCCGCCCCCGGAAGGGAGTGCCCGCGAGCGAACACCGGGAACTTCACGGCCGCCAGCCGGTCCAGGTCGCGAACGGTGCCATCGATGACGAGCGCGACGATGCCGGCCGCCTGCGCCGCCGTGGCCAGGACCTCGCCCCAGTACCCGCGCGAGACGTCACCGGCGACGGTGACGGCCAGCACGCTCCCGCGCGGGGCCCGCGCAACGCCGGCGTGCACGGCGAGGTTGTCCCCGACCGGACAGCGGACGGCGAAAGCCGGCCCGGCAAAGCGCGCGCCCGCCCACATGGCGTGTATGCGGGTATTCAGGCCCTGGCCGCCGCTTTCGCCGAGCGTCGCGCTGCCCAGCGTCAGTAGTGCGTCAGAAAGGGCCGCTTCTGTTTCTGTCAGGGACTGCTGTGTCATAGGCAGCACGTTAACACAGTCAACCGCGCTGAAGGTTAAATAAATCGAGATATTTAACGCCATCTAGTATCTCGACAGAGTTCTTCGCTACGCTCATGCTCGTCACCCTCATGGAGGCGCTCCACATGGCCCACCGGGCAATCTCAGTAACTGACGCACCGGTCGCGTCAGGAAACTACTCACAGGCCATAGTCGCCGCCGGGTTGCTCTTCGTCGCCGGCAATGGCCCCTACGATCCCGTGACGCGAAAGGTCGTCGGCGAGACCATCGAGGAGCAGACGGACCGCACGATGCGCAACATCGAGGCGATCCTCAATGGCGCCGGACTCGACTGGTCGCATGTCGTGAATACCACCGCCTATCTTGAGCATCTCCTCCGGGACTGGGCCGGCTTCGACCGCGTTTACGGCACATTCCTGACGCCGCCTTATCCCGCCCGGGCGACGACCGGCGCGGCGCTGAAGAACATCCTGGTCGAGATCAGCGTGGTCGCGGTGATGCCCTCGTGACCGACCTCGTCTTCGTCACCGACGTCTCCCCCTACCGGGATGCGGCCGGCCTGGCCCGCCTGGCCGGCGTCCACCACAGCCTGCCGTCCGCGGTGACCACGGCCGCCCAGATCGCCCGCCTGCACGGGCTCGCCTTCCGCCATGTTGTCCACGTGGCCGATCTGTCCGTCTCCGACCTCGAGCGAGCCCGGCTGCTGATGCTCTTCACCATCGGCGAGACCGGCTGGTCTGACGATCAGCGCTCGGTCATCGAGCGCCGGGTCCGCCAGGGCCAGCTTGGTCTCGTCGGCCTGCACTCGGCCAGCGACTCGGCCTACCGCTGGCCGGCCTACGGGGAGTTCATCGGGGCCCGGTTCGCCGGGCATCCGGTCACCGGCGTCCTCCCCGTCCTGGTCGTCGACGATACCCATCCGGCGACCCGGCACCTGCCCCGCCCATGGTCGTTCCAGGAGGAGTTCTACCTGTTCAGCGACCTGGTCGAGGATCGACGCGAGTTGCTCGGACTGGAGTTCGGGCACCGCCACGACGGGTCCGGCGGCCAGGTCCTGCCGCTGGCCTGGTGCATCGAGCGCGGGCCCATGCGCACCTTCTACACGGCGCTCGGCCACTTCGGCGCCGCCTACGAGAACGTCGACTTCGTGCGGCATCTCGGCGGCGGCGTGTCGTGGGTACTGTCCGGGTCAGCGTCATGACCACCATCGCGGCGCGTACCTCGGCGCCCAGCCGGGAGGCCTGATGCCCGCGTTCCTCACTGCCCTCCAGTACTCGGTCCTCGAGGCCGTGTGCGCCCGGCTCGTCCCCGCCGACGGTACCCCCGACGGCGGTACCCCCGACGGCGGTGCCCCGGACGGCGGTGCCCCCGACGGCGGCGCCCCCGACGGCACCGAGATGGGAGCAGTCGACTACATCGACACGCTCCTCGGGGCATTTACCTTCACCCCGCCTCGCATCTGGGCCGGCGGCCCGTTCTCGGGCCGCTTCGGCGGAACGGCCTCATTCTCGGACTTCGAAGAGCTCAGCCCGGCCGAGGAACTGGCCTGGCGCACCCGCATCGAGGGTTCACTCGGTATTCCGGAACGAGAGCGGCTGGGGCCGGTTACCGGCCTTCAGGAGATCTACGCCCGCGGCCTGGCCGAGCTGGGCGACGACTTTCCCGCCCTTGACCCCGCGGCTCAGGATGACCGGCTGAGAGAGGCCGGTGATTTCACCCGGCTGGTTTATGAGCATACCTGCGAGGGCCTTTACGGGGCACCCGAGTACGGGGGCAACCGAGGCCTGTCCGGATGGCGCTACCTGGATTATGAGGGGGACGTACAGCCCCGCGGATTCACCGATGCGGAGGTCAGCGGAGCATGAGCAGGGATTTCGACGCCATCATTATCGGATCGGGCCCCGGCGGGTCGACGGCAGCGGAGACCCTGACCGCGGCCGGACTTTCCGTCCTGATATTCGAGCGCGGGCGCAACCACCTGATCGACCTTGATAATCCCGCCGTCCTCCCGCAGCATTTTTCCAATGACGAGCTGAAGTACATGACCCGGCACTTCCTCGGGCCCGACCCCTGGGCGGAGCCCCGGACGTTCCGCACGTCCATCGCGGACGGCGACCGTCAGCTGACCGGGGAGGTCAACAACCTGCCCGCCACGGTGGGCGGCGGCGGTGTTCACGCCGACGGGAAGCTGCCCCGGTTCCGCGAGGATGACTTCCTGGTCGAGTCCGAGCTCGGCGCGATCGAGGGCGCGAACATCGCCGACTGGCCGGTCACCTACGACGAGATGGAGCCCTACTACGCCCAGGCGGAGCGGCTCATCGGCGTGGCCGGCCGGGCCGGGGCGAACCCGTTCGCCGCCTGGCGGTCGGGCGAGTACCCGATGCCGCCGGGTCCCCCCATGTACGGGGCGCTCGTCACCTCCGCGGCGGCGCAGAAGCTCGGCTACCACCCCTACCCCGCGCCCACCGGCGTGAATTCCATTGAGTACGACGGTCGGCCGGCCTGCAACAACTGCGGCTTCTGCGCGTACTTCGGCTGCCCCATCCACGCCAAGGGCGACCCGGTCGCGTCGCTGCGCCGGGCCCTGCTCACCGGCCGGGCGCAGCTGCGCCCGCAGAGTCACGTGTCCCGCATCCTGATCGAGAACGGCCAGGCGACCGGGGTCGAGTGGATCGACGCCCGCGGCGAGCGCCACATCGAGCGGGCCGGGCGGATCGTCGTCGCCTGCGGGGCGATGGAGACGCCGCGGCTGCTCCTGCTCTCCGGCCTGACCAGCGAGCAGATCGGCCGGAACGTGATGTTCCACATGCAGACGTTCGTCTTCGGGATCATGCCCTTCCGCGTCCACGGGCACATCGGCCGGTCCGTGACCCACGTCCACGACGACCACATCCTGATCGACGAGGCCGCGCGGGCCGCCGCCGCCGAGGCCGGCCTGCCGTGGATCAAGGGCGGGCTGGTCGAGCACTGCAGCCCGTCCCACCTGATCGCGGAGGCCAAGCAGTACCCCTGGGGACCGCAGCACAAGATGATGATGCGGGAATCGCCCATGCGAGACCGCCTGCTGGGGTTCTGCATGCAGGGCGACGACCTGCCCCAGGTCACCAACACGGTCGACCTCGACCCGGTCGTGACCGACATCTGGGGCCTGCCCGTGGCCCGGACCACCTACCAGCTGCACCCCCACGAGCTGGTCGCCTCGCGGCACCACGGAGCCCGGCTCGCGCAGATCATGAAGGAGACCGGCGCGGAGCGGATCATGACGGCAACGTCCCCGAAGACGACCGGCGATCTCACCACCTCGCACTCAGAGATCAGCCAGGTGCCCATCTCGCGCCATGTCGCCGGGACCGCCCGCTTCGGCACCGATCCGTCGTCCAGTGTCTGCGATCCCTGGGGCCGGCTATGGGAGGCTCCGAACGTGATGATCGCCGACTCCTCCCTGTTCCCGACCGGATCGGGTTACGGGCCGACCCTCACCCTGGTCGCCCTGTCCCTGCGCAACTCGCGCGCCTTCGCGGCATGAAGCGGCGGCTGCTGCGACCCGACGAGGTCAAGCCCCTGCTGAGACTGCGCCCGCCCGTGCTCGACCCGGTCGAGCGCCGGCTTGGCCAGGCCCAGACGATCGCCGACCTGCGCAGCATCGCCCGCCGCCACACCCCCCGGGCGGTTTTCGACTACACCGATGGCGCCGCGGACGGCGAACTAAGCCTCAAGCGAGCGCGAGACCTGTTCCGGAGCATTGAATTTATCCCCAGCGTGCTGCGCGACGTCAGCGCCCTGGACACCGCCACCCGTCCCCTGGGCCGCGAGAGCGCCCAGCCGTTCGCCTTCGGCCCGACCGGCTTCACGCGGCTCATGCACCACGCCGGGGAGGCCGCGGTCGGGGCGGTCGCCGCCCGGCGGCAGATCCCCTACGCCCTGTCCACGATGGGGACCACCTCGGTCGAGGACCTGGCCGCGGCGGTGCCCGGCGGGCGGCTGTGGTTCCAGCTGTACGTGTGGCGCGACCGCGCTCCTGCCGCCGACCTGGTAGGCCGGGTCAAGGCGGCCGGGTACGAGGCCCTCATGCTCACGGTCGACACGCCCATCGGCGGCAACCGGCTGCGCGATGCCCGCAACGGCTTCACCCTGCCGCCGACGTTGTCGCTGCGCACCCTGGGCGACATGGCGCTGTATCCGCGCTGGTGGGGGAACCTCCTGACCACCCCGCCGCTGACCTTCGCCTCCCTCACGGCCTGGGACGGGACCGTGTCGGAGCTCATGGACAACATGTTCGACCCGTCGCTGACGGTCGACGACCTGGCCTGGGTCAGGTCGATGTGGCCCGGCCCGCTCATCGTCAAGGGAATCCAGTCCGTCGCCGACGCCCGGCGCGTGGTTGACGCGGGCGCCGACGTGGTCCTGCTGTCCAACCACGGCGGACGGCAGCTCGACCGGGCGCCCGTGCCGCTACGGCTGCTGCCCGAAGTCGTTGCCGAGGTGGGCGACCGGGCCGAGGTCTGGGTCGACACGGGCGTGACCAATGGCGCGGACATTGTCGCCTGCATCGCTCTCGGCGCCGATCTCGTCCTGGTCGGACGCGCCTACCTGTACGGGCTCATGGCCGGCGGCGAGCGGGGAGTGGACCGGGCCGCGGAGATCCTCTCGCGTGAGGTGGCCCGGACCATGCGCCTGCTCGGCGCGACCCGCATCAGCGATCTGACTCCCGAGCATGTACGGCTACCGCCACGGTCCGAATTCCCCAGGTGATCGGCGCGGCCGCCGGGTACATCGCTCGCGCATCAGACCTTGATGACTTGAACATCGGGCATGGCGTCGTAGTCAGAATCCTGAGTAACGATCGGAACATGATGGGCAATTGCCGTGGCGGCAATCCAGCTGTCGTTGACCGGCACCTTCCGGCCTGCCGCGCGAAGCCGCGATACCAGCAGTGCCCAGGCATCGGAGACCGCCTCATCAACGCCCAGCGCCTCGAACCGCTGAGCGAGCTGATAGGTCGAGAGCCTGCGGGATGCGGCCTCCGGGTCCCTGGCCTGCAGCACGCCGAGCCGCAGCTCACCAAGCGTGACAGCCGAGATGCCCCACTCAAAGTCAGCGAACCGGCCGACGTCGAATCGCGCCGCCTCCAGGCCGATGAACACCGACGTGTCGGCGAGCGCCCGCTGCGCTGTCACCACGGCAGATCGTCGGTCGTCTCGGTCAGGACCGCCCGCAGTTCCTC
>JBOHCO010000299.1:0-4520 GCA_050698895.1 Streptosporangiaceae bacterium | reverse complement strand
ACCAGGACTCGCGCTGGGTACTCGACACCGCCGGCATCGTGCCGCGCACCCGCGAGACCTTGACCGGGATGGCCCTGGTCGACGCGCAGCTACTGACCGCTATGCGGCGCACCATCACTGCGGGTCACGTCCACTTCGAGCTGCGGCCCTACCAGGCCCTGACCCCCCTGCAGATCCGGGCCCTCGAGCAGGCCGCCGGCCGGTACGGCCAGTTCCTGCACCTCAACGCCCGGCTCACCCAGCCATGACCCAGTCATGACCGCGTCAGCGGACGACGAGCTCGCACCGTCCCCGCGGAGCGGGCGTGAGGTGAAAGACGTACCGGACCGCTCGCGCTGACCGTGGCCGTGCCCGTGGCTTGTTCGCTCAGGTCAGGTGTTTCAGTGCCTCGCGTCGTGACAGCGGGCTCAGCTCGTGCGTGTCGGCGAAGGACCGCACCCAGGCCGGGTCGGTCCGCGCGTAGTCCCGCAGTGCCCACCCAATCGCCTTGCGCAGGAAGAAGTCACTGTCGCCCATGCTCTCCTCGATCGCGAGGGTTGAGCAGCTCCGGGTCGGCCCGATCACGCGCCCCGAGCTGGCAGATGATCGATGCCCGCCGGAGCCACCGGTCGTCGCTCCGGGTCCAGGTCACCAGCGTCGGCCTGACCTCGGCCGGCCAGCCAAGCAGCAGGTCACCCACCCGATGCGCCAGCTCGTCCACGTAGTCCCACCACGCGCCGGTGAGGATCAGCTCCCGCAGGGTCTCCAGGAGAGCTGGCTCCCGGAGTCGCCGCGCCGCGGGCGTGTCGAGCAGCGCGATCGCCGCGTAACGCTCCTCGCGGTAGTCCGCCGCCCGCCACAGCGCCAGGACGGTGTCAGTGAGGTCGGCGGAGGTCGCGACGGGCCGCAGCTTCGCTTCCGCCCGGGTCAGCGCTCGCATCACTGGTACCCGAACTCCGAGGTAGGGGGTCGCCGACTTCATGTACGCCTGCATCGATCCGGCCAGCTCGGGCTGCGCGGTCTCGCGGAGCGCAGCGCGCAGCGCGTCGATCAGCTCGATATCCGCAGCCACGCCGGCCGGGTAGCGCCCGAGCCGCGCTGGTCTCTCGCCAGGCCGCTTGTCATGTTCCGATGAGCGGTATATAACGGTGTTGTGAATTTCGGTTCCCGGCCCGAGCCGACGTTACTGATCCTGACCGCGCTGGCCGCGGGGGCGCAGCACGGCTGCGGGATCATGGCCGACGTCGCGGACATCTCCGGCGGCCGGGCGAGGCTGCGCGCGGGCGCGTTGTACGCGGCCCTCGACCGGCTGGCCGCCGAGCGGCTGGTGGAGGCCGACCGGGAGGAGATCGCCGAGGGCCGGCTGCGCCGCTACTACCGGCTGACCCCGGCGGGCGGCCGGCGCCTGGAGGCCGAGGCAGGCCGACTGCGGGCTGATCGGTGGCGTGACACTCTCGCCCGGACCAGCCTGGTCCTGCCCCTGCTGGTCGCGGCGGCGGCGCTGACTCAGCTGGCGATGTACGCGCCGGGAGGCCAGCAGCCAGTCCTGGCCCGGTGGCTGGCGCCGCACCTGTACCTGATCGCCCGGAGCGGCCCGGTGTGGTGGCCGCTCGTCCCGCTGGCCGCGATCGCCGTCCCGGCCGTGCTGGGCTGGCGGCCGGGCACGACGGCCGTGACGCTGGTGCTGTCCGGGCTCACCGCCAGCCAGGTGGGTTCGGACGTACTGAACGCGCACCGAGGCATCGAACCCTCCCTCATCCGGCCAGACACGGCGCTGTGGCTGGCCGTCCTGGCCATCGAGGCCCTGGCCCTGGCCGTGTCGCCGGGGCCTCGCCGCGGGCGCGCCCTGCTCAGCCGCCCGCACTATCTCCTGATCACCACCGCGGGCGTCGCCATCGGCGCCGCCGGCACGGTGGGCCAGTGGGACCGCCGCCTCGTGCACGACGGGTACAGCGTGGCCTTCGGCTCCCCATGGCCGGCCCTGGTTCTCGGCGGCCTGGTAACGGCCATCTCGGCGGCCCATGCTGATCCGGCGCGCCGCCAGCCGCCGCCTGCTGGTGACGCTGGCCCTCCCGGCCTACTTCTACGTCCTCGACGGTCTCTACGGCACTTTCACCGGGCTCGGCCCGTCGCCTGCCTACCTGCTGCCGCTGGCGTTCTTGCCGCTGGCCGTGATCCTGATGACCCTGCGCTGGTACCGCCGCCGCCGCGCGCCCGCAGACGGCCAGGGCGCCTGACATTCATGCCGCTTAACTAGCTCGTCCGTGTTAACTAGCTCGTCCGTGTCGATCACGGCTAAGCGGGCTCGTACCGCTCGCCGAGGGCCCGGGCGATCTCGACCATGAACGGTGGTGAACAGGGGCCCATGTCCTTGACCTCGGTAAAGTTGTCGAAGACCCACAGCGGGCCGGCCTCAGTCGTCTCGCCGGGACCCAGCGGCTGGCCGAAGACGGCTATGGCTCCGGCGCCGCTGATCCAGGCCGTCTGACCGCCGTCGTCAGCGACCTGCCAGCCCTCGAGGATGAGTCGGCCCTCGTGGCCGTAGATGCGGATCTCCCGGGCCGCCCCGCCTTCATCGCTGACCACGACGCGCTCGTACTGATGGTGGTTCCTGTTGTCGTCGCCCATGCTGGAAACCTTCTTCCCTTGCCGCCGTCATCGTGGATGGACAGGCTGGCGCGTCCGGCCGCAGGTCCACGCGGAGCCATCCCAGGTTCCTGCCCGGCTCAGGGCGGCCGATCACCTCGGCAGCTTTCGGGAAGGCCAGATATAGGCGATGCCCATGACAAATCGGACACGCGCGGCCCGGGCCAGCAGTCGGCCGACGGCAGCCGCAGCCCCCACACCGGCAGCGGCCAGCGCCGGCTGTCGTTCATCGCGACAAGCGCGTGACGGCGTACTGAGGACGACGCAGGCTCGCCACGTCGCCCGCGCTGTCGCGCCGGGTGCCCGCCAGACCCTGCCGAGGCGGCCCTGGTGCCCGCTGGCACCCGGGCCTCCTCGGGGCTAGCGGGTCCGGGTCCAGGATCGGTCGCTGATCAGGGGCCAGAGCGGGTGGACCTGGCGGGAGTCGCTGGTGTAGCCGAGCTTGCCGAGGCCGAGGCCTTCCTCGATGGTGAGCAGCATGGAGTAGTGGTTGGAGGGGGTGGCGTCGGTGGCGTGCCGTGGTCCGAGGCGGCTGATGACGATCATCGGTGCTGATCCGCCGCCGTAGATGCCGCCGGGCCAGCTGGCGCTGATCTCGGGATCGCCGGCTGGCTCGTAGGGCGAGTCGCAGCAGCCGGCGACGGACAGGTAATAGTTGTCGCTGGGCTGGGAGCCGTCGTAGTCGGACTCGTCGGCGGTGAGGAAGATGACGCTGTTGCCGGTCCAGGCCCGGCTGGACATGATCGTCTGCACCGCGGACTTGACGAACGCGTCAGCCTTGGCCTTGAGGGATTCATCGTTGGCGTCCCCGGCGACGTCGGAGTAGGGGCAGGGCGTGTCGGGGAATCCCGCGATGGCGGTGCTGACGCCGCCGTGCATGTCACTGCACTGGTCGGGGCTGATCCAGACGTAGCGCGGCGGGCGGGGGCCGTTCAGGTCGGCGGCCATGTCGGTATACGGCTTGATGTCCTGGGCGCGGGCGGGGTTGAGCCGGATGTCGTTGTAAAGGATGAACGGGTTGTGCTTGCTGGCGTACAGCGCGCCTCCGGTCGCGGGCCAGCTGTCGGGCAGGTACCCGGCCGTGGGCATGGCCTGCATGTAGGCCGCCCACGGGATGCGGGCGGCTTCCAGCTCGTCGACGACGTTGGTGTGCGGGAACTGGTTGCCGGCGCTCCAGCCGTTGTCGTCGTTGTTCCACCAGGTGTCGCCGCTGGTCGCGGCGATGTAGTTGGGCTCGCTGGAATGGGTGACGCCGTAGTAGTCGGTGGCCTGCCCGTACTCCGAGGCCAATGAGGTGATGAACGGCGTGTTGGGGTCGCCGATCACGTGGTCGGCCTCGTGGTTTTCCAGCATGATGATGAACACGTGATCAAGGTGGTGACCGCGGACCAGGTCCGCCCGTGCGCTGACCGTGGCGGCACCGTAACTGGGCTGGCCGGCGGCCACGGCCAGGGACCCGGCGGCCAGCGCTAGCGCGGCCACGCCCGGTAGCCACCATCTAGGTCCGGCTAGGTTTTGTCTGATCTTCCGCACGTTCACGAGGCCCCTCCGAGTTTGGTTGTTGTTCACTTTCCGGAAACCTACGCAGTAGCCAAGCACGCCATCCGCCGCCACGGGAAGGTCAAAGGCGCGCAAAAACGCGCCAGTCAGGCCGCGGCCTCACGGATGAATGTGCGGGCCCGGGTACCAGCCGGCGGAACGCCAGCAGCCGAGATCCCCGGATCCCGCCCGGCGGCACCGAGCGGATGACCGGTAAGCCGCGGCGGCGTGCCGTCCCGGGAGGAAGCGACAACCCACGGGACTTGTCGGACAACGTGCGCTGATCTAGCGTTCGGGTGGCCGCTAGATCAGTGGCGAGGCTGGCCGTTCTTCGCATGGAGGCCGTCACACATGGT
>JBOHCO010000298.1:0-2747 GCA_050698895.1 Streptosporangiaceae bacterium | reverse complement strand
CAGCGATGGCGCCTCGAGCATCGTCGATCACGTCTGGCGACCCGAGAGCCACGTTGACCTGAGCAACGATCTTCGGACGGCCAGCCCGGCCGGCGGCCAGCCAGGCCTGCTCGACGGCGCGGAAGAGGTTCCCCGCCCAGGCCGGCGGGGCGGCGGCCAGGAAGCCGTCGCCCCACCGGGCCACGCGCTCCAGCGCGGCGGGGCGGAAGCCGCCGAACAGCACCTCGGGGCCACCGGGCCGGGCCGGGGCGGGACCGATGGGGCCGGCCTCGTAGGGCTGGCCGGACCAGATGCGCCGCATGATGGCCAGCTGCTCATCGAGCCGCCGGCCGCGGGTGCGCGGGTCGGTGCCGGCGGCGGCGAAGTCGTCGCGGCGGCGGGCGTCGCCAACGCCCAGGCCGAGGGTGAGGCGGCCGCCGGACAGCCGGTCGAGGGTGGCGGCCTGCTTGGCCAGCAGGGCGGGCTGGCGCAGCGGGGCGAGCAGGACCTCGGTCTGCACGCGGATCCGGGTCGTGACAGCCGCGAGGGCGGCCAGCGTGACGAGGGGCTCGGGGTTGTCGTAGACGAGCCGGTCGAGCAGGCCGAGGGTGGTGAACGGGCCAGCGTCGGCGCGCCGGGCCCAGTCGAGCAGGACGGCGGGGTCGCTGATGGGCAGGCCGAGACCGATGTTCATGTTCGTGTACCTCCGGAAGGGCAGGGGCTAATCACTGCCGCCCCTCCGGGGCCCGCGATCGCGGCGTGCGCTGCTCCCGTTCTGCGGCGTCATCCGGTGGGAGCACGGACCAGAGTGGTTCCTAGCATAACCAACCGCCCTCGTTAGGCTGGCCAGCCATGACCGCACTGGCCGTTCCGCTGATCGTCTTGTTCACGGTGCTCACGGTGCTGCTGTTCGCGTTCGGGGTGCGCCGGCTGCTGGGGCTGCAGTTCTCGGCGCTGCGCACGCTGGCGGCGGGGGTGCTGGCGTTCGTGATCGCCTCGCCGATCATCACGGCGCTGGCGGGGCGGGCGGAGCTGCGCCAGGGGCAGGTGCTGCCGGCGCTGTGGTTCGTGATCCTGGGCGTGGTCATCGCGCTGCTGGTCGGCATGGTGTTCCTGGTCGTCGCGGAGGCGCTGGTGCCGAGCGGGTCACTGCCGGGGCCGCTGTACCTGGCCCGCGGGCTGCGCGGGCGGGCGCAGCGGGCGCGCCGCTACGGGCAGATCAGCCGGATCCTGCTGCGGCACGGGCTGACGCCGTACCTGCGGGGACGGCGGCGGGCGGAGCTGGCGACGTCGCAGGGGCGGGCGCAGCTGGCCCGGGCGCTGCGGCTGGCGCTGGACGACGGCGGGGTGACGTTCGTGAAGCTGGGCCAGGTGATCTCGACGCGGCGGGACATCGTGCCGCCGGAGTTCATCGACGAGCTGAGCCAGCTTCAGGATCACGCGGCGCCGGTGGCCTGGCCGGAGGTCGAGGCGGTGCTGCGGGCGGAGCTGGGGGCGGACCCGGCGGAGGTCTTCGCGAGCCTGGACCGGGCACCGATCGCGGCGGCGTCGGTGGCGCAGGTGCACGGGGCGACGCTGCGCTCGGGCGAGGCGGTGGTGGTGAAGGTGCGCCGGCCGGGAGTGCGCGGGGCGGTGGACAGCGACCTGGACATCCTGGGCCGGCTGGCGCAGCGGCTGGAGCGGGCGACGCGCTGGGGCCGGGCGATCGGGGCGGTGACGCTGGCCCGCGGGTTCGCAGCGGCGCTGCGCGAGGAGCTGGACCTGCGCATCGAGGCGAGCAACCTGACGGCGGTGGGGGCGGCGGCGAGCCGGGCGGGCGCCGATGTGGTGGTGCCGGCGCCGGTGAGCGGGCTGTGCACGGGGCAGGTGCTGGTGATGGAGCGCCTGGACGGGGTGTCGCTGGCGGCGGCGGGGCCGCTGCTGGACCGGCTGGGCGCGGACCGGGCGGAGCTGGCCCGGGCGCTGCTGGACAGCCTGCTGCGGCAGATCATGCTGGACGGGGTGTTCCACGCGGACCCGCATCCGGGCAACATCCTGCTGCTGCGCGACGGGCGGCTGGGGCTGCTGGACTTCGGCTCCGTGGGCCGCATCGACGCCGAGCTGCGCGGGGCCCTGCAGCGGCTGCTGCTGGCGCTGGACCGGGGTGACCCGGTGCGGCTCACGGACGCGCTGCTGGCGGTGGTGGAGCGGCCGGAGGGCCTGGACGAGCTGGCGCTGGAGCGGGACCTGGGCCGGTTCATGACCCGCTACCTGGGCCCGGGGCTGGTGCCGGACGTGCGGATGTTCGCGGACCTGTTCCGCATCGTGGCCGAGCACGGCCTGGCGGTGCCGCCGGAGATCGCGGCGGTGTTCCGCTCGCTGGGCACGCTGGAGGGAACGCTGACCAGCCTGGCCCCGGACTTCAACCTGATCGCGGAGGCGCGGTCGTTCGCGGCCGGGGCGTTCGCGAGCCAGTTCCGGCCGGAGGCGCTCCAGCAGACGGCGGCGGACGAGCTGACGGCGCTGCTGCCGATGCTGCGGCGGCTGCCGCGCCGGCTGGACCGGATCACCGCGGCGGTGGAGAACGGCCAGCTCTCGGTGAACGTCCGGCTGCTGGCCCACGAGGCGGACCGGCGGGTGGTGACGGGGCTGCTGCACCAGGTGCTGATCACGTTCCTGGCCGCGGCGTCGGGCATCATGGCGGTGCTGCTGCTGGGGCTGCACGGGGGGCCGGTGCTGACGCCGCGGGTCAGCCTGTACCAGTTCCTGGGCTACTGCCTGCTGGCGGT
>JBOHCO010000297.1:0-2017 GCA_050698895.1 Streptosporangiaceae bacterium | reverse complement strand
GATTTGGGCCACCGGTGGCCCAAATCCACCACGATCATGGCGCACCCCAGAGCGGGCGCCCCCGGCCCAGTCACACGCCCCTCACTCGCCCCAGAAGCGCTGATCTACTCCCTCGTCCAGTCAGCGCTTAGCCGCTTCTTGCTGTTATCAGATGGGGGTCAATTAGGCACAGGGCGACAACGCGGATTCCGGTTGGCGCCAATTGAGTGGACCATGATCCCGTAGCGCTTGCGTCGCCTGAGCCCGCCAACACTACGGGATCATGACGCGGCGGCCGGGTGGTCGGGGCTGGCGGGCTCGGTGAGGCGGATGCGGATGGCGATGAACATGCGCGGGGTGCTCTTGAGCACCGCCAGCCGAGGGTCGGGCACGGTCAGGAACCGGTCAACGGCCAGGTCCAGGAACGGCCGCAGGCGCGGGTCGTCAGCCAGGCCGGACATGGCCCGCTTGTCACCGCCCAGGACGACCGCGTCCAGCCGCCCGTTATAGGGCCCGAACACAGCCGCGGCCGTGCCGGCGGCGGCGCCGAGGGCTTCGCTGGCCTGCTTCTCGCGGCGCCGGGCAAACCGGCGCTGGGACTGGCCGCCGGCCGCGCTGCGGCCATGCACGAGCCGGGAGCCGACCTTGGATGCGGCCAGGTGCTGATCGGTACCCGTGAACACCCCGGCCGCGTAGCCGCCCAGCCGGACCAGCAGCACCCCCACGGTCCGGTCGTCCAGAGCGTGGGCGGCCATGCGGGTCGCGCTGGCGCTGGGCTCGGAGTTCGCGAGGTTATTGCTGGACGGGTCGGCGCTGTCGGGATCGGCGCTGTCGGGATCGGCGCTGGCGAGGTCGGCGCTGGCCGCATCGCGACTGGCCGGAACACCCCCCGTCGGATCAGCCGGGCCGGGGTCAGAGCTGGCTGGGGCACCCCTCGCTGGATCAGCCCGGCCGGGATCAGGGCTGGCCGGGACCGCGCTGGCGGGGGCGGGGGGCAGCGGCGGGAACGGGACGTGGCACTCGGCGGTGGCACCGTCGGCGGCTCGGAACACCACGACTGAGGCTCCCGCCCCTGAGGCTCCCGCCCCTGAGGTTCCTGCCCCGGCGCTGCCCCGGCCGGCCCAGCCTGAACCACTGCTGGCCGGGTCGCCGGGGCCCGATTCGGGGGTGCCTGGGCGGAGGTACCGGGGCGGTCCGGTCAGGCCGCCGTGGCGGTCGGCGAAAGACTCGAGCCAGCCGAGCAGACGGCCGGGAGCGACGTCGAGCCAGCGGGCCCGGCCAGGTGGTCCGTTTTCCATTACGTACGGCTCCTCAACGCCTACTATCCGTCACATGACGTCACCCGAGCTGGGCATCGCCATGCAGGACAACACTGCCATGGCCGGGCACGTCGCTGTCCCGGCACAGGCCGGGGTGGTGATGAGCACCGGCGGTCTGGACGACGCGGTGGAGCGGGCGTTCGAGGCCGCCGTGCGGGACGCCGCGCGGCTGGGCGACCTGCTTGACGCGCTGGCCACGGGACGGCTCTGGGTGCCGGTGACGCTCGGGTCGAGCGGCCGCCGGGCGCTGGCCGAGGGGGCGGTGCGGCTGCCGACGGTGCGGTACCTCGGGGACACGTTCGTGCCGGCGTATACGTCGGCGGCCCGGCTGCTGCGGGCGACCGAGGACCTAGCCCCGGGCGAGCGGGCCACCGTCATCCCGCATGCGGTGGTGCGCGCGGCGGACCTGGCCCGGCGGCTGCCGCCGGACCTGGGCATCGCGCTGAACCCGGGCGGCAGCGAGAGCGTGCCGGTCTACCCGGCGGGAGTGGCCCACCTGGCCGCCGAGCGCGCCATCGTGGGCACGTCCCGGGTCAGCGTGGGCCCGGTCGGGGTGCCGGTGCCGGGCGAGCTGCTGAGACTGGTCCGGGCGGGCCTGGGCGCAGTCCGGGCGGTACGCCAGGCGGCAACGGCCTGGCTGACAGTGGACCGGCGCGGCGAAGGCCTGGTCATCTCGGTGTCGCTGGAGGACCCGGCCGACGCGGCGGCCAGGGACGCGG
>JBOHCO010000296.1:0-2357 GCA_050698895.1 Streptosporangiaceae bacterium | reverse complement strand
CCGACCACGATCAGGTCGCCCGGCTCGCAGGCCGCGGTGACCAGGACCAGCCGGGGCTCGCCGCGCAGCACGGCGGTCCGCATGACGATGTCGTCGGG
The DNA here is from genome assembly GCA_050698895.1 of Streptosporangiaceae bacterium. Classification (GTDB taxonomy): domain Bacteria; phylum Actinomycetota; class Actinomycetes; order Streptosporangiales; family Streptosporangiaceae; genus DASUBV01. The sequence goes on along the minus strand of JBOHCO010000296.1, from coordinate 2,259 downwards.
CGCGCCGCCGAAGGCCAGGTCGATGGTCTCGGTGAGCCGCTCGACCGCCGCCGCGCGCCAGGTCTCCCGCAGGTAGGTGGACGGGCAGCGGCGGTCGGCCAGATCGCCGCCGGGGGGCACCCAGGCCAGCACGGGGATCAGCAACGCACCCCGGACCTGAGCTACCTCCGCCGCGTACCGCAGCGCCCTCAGGCTGCCCGGTGAACCGCTGACTCCCGTGATGACCCGCCGCACGCCCGACACCGTCGCGCTCCTTTCAGGAAACTTTTGCTTGCTACCCAGCTCACCTCCTAGCTAACTCCGCCCAGGCCAGCGGCGCCACGCGCTCACGAACCCCGAGCGGTTTCGGTCCCGCATCATGCGGAATTCATGCACGCTCATTCCGCTCAGCTTGACAGCTCCTATCTTTTAAGAGTTACTATCATTTCAGTGCGACAGTCAGATAAGGGCTAGTATCGAAAGAAGGTGACTCCATGAATGCCGTCAGCTCACGTCGCTGGTGGACGCTGGGGGCGCTGGCGCTGAGCGTGCTCGTGGTCGCGCTGGACCTGTTCGTGCTCACCCTGGCCCTGCCGACGCTGTCGGCCGACCTGCACGCCTCCACCAGCGACCTGCAGTGGTTCGTGGACGCCTACAGCCTGGTGCTGGCGGCGGCGCTGCTGCCCGCGGGCCTGCTCGGCGACCGGATCGGCCGCAAGAAGCTGCTCACCGGGGCGCTGGTGTTGTTCGGGATCGCCTCGCTGTCCTGCGCCTACTCCACCTCGACCGGCGAGCTCATCGCGGCGCGCGCGGCCCTGGGCCTGGCCGCCGCGGCCATCCTGCCGCTCTCGCTGGCCGTGCTGCCGGTGCTGTTCACCCCGGCCGAGCGGCCGCGGGCCATCGCGATCGTGGGCGGATCCACGTTCCTGGGCTACCCGGTCGGTCCGATCCTGGGCGGCTGGCTGCTGGACCACTTCTGGTGGGGCTCGGTGTTCCTGATCAACGTCCCGGTCGTGGTGATCGCGGTCGTCGCGGTGACCTGGCTGATGCCGGAGACGCGGGCCGAGCGGCGGCCGGGCCTGGACGTGCCGGGCATCCTGGTCTCCAGCGCCGGGCTGGCCGGGCTCACCTACGGGGTCATCCGGGCCGGGCAGGACGGCTGGTCAGACACCATCGCCATCGCCACCATGGCGGCCGGGGCCGGGGCCCTGGCGGCGTTCGTGGCCTGGGAGCGGGCGGTGAGCCGCCGGCCGGGCGGCCAGCCGCTGATCGACCTCTCGCTGTTCCGCTCGGCCGGGTTCACCTGGGGCACGGCCCTGTCCACGATGGTCCAGTTCGCGCTGTTCGGGATCACGTTCGCGATGCCGCAGTTCTTCCTGGAGGTCCGCGGGCTCGACTCGCTGGCCAGCGGGGTGCGGATGCTGCCGCTGATCGGCGGGCTGGCGCTGGGCCTGGGCGTCGGGCAGCGGCTCCAGACGCCCCGCAAGGGCCCGGACGGCGAGCCCTCGCGCGGGCCGGCGGCCGGGGCCAAGACGCTGGTCAGCGCCGGGTTCGCGATCATGGCGGTGGCGCTGGGCGTGGGCACGTGGACCCACGCGGGCAGCGGCACCGGATTCGTCTCGGCCTGGTTCGCGGCGGTCGGGGTCGGCCTGGGCATCGCGCTGCCCACGGCCATGAACGCGGCGCTGGGAGCGCTGACCCCCGAGCGCAGCGGGTCCGGCTCGGCGCTGATGACCGCGCTGCGCCAGGTCGGCGCGGCGATCGGCGTGGCCGTGCTCGGCACGGTGCTGAACACGGTCTACCAGGGCCACCTGACCCTGACCGGGCTGCCCCGGGCGGCGGCCAGCGCGGCCCGCGCCAGCGTGGCCGGCGGCCTGCAGGTCGCACGCGACCTGGGCTCGCTGTCGCTGCTGACCCAGGTGCGCGCCGCCTACGCCAGCGGGCTGGACGTGATGCTCTGGGTCTGCGCGGCCATCGCGCTGGCCGCCGCGCTGCTGGCCCTGCTGTTCCTGCCCCGCCAGACGGCGCCGGCGGACGCGGCCGGGACCGCGAGTCAGGCGGGTGGCCCCGAGAGAGGTCAGGCAGCAGGCATACCCGAGGCCGCCGGGGCAGAATGACCTGTATGGATGACGTCGCGCAGGCCGGCCGGCCACCTGGCCTCCGCGAGCGGAAGAAGGCCAGGACGCGTGCTGCCATCCGGGAGCACGCGCTCCGGCTGTTCCGCGAGCAGGGATACGCCGCGACCACGGTGGAGCAGATCGCCGCGGCGGCCGACGTCTC
>JBOHCO010000295.1:0-3658 GCA_050698895.1 Streptosporangiaceae bacterium | reverse complement strand
GCATCCGGGCGGGCGGCGCGGATCCGGAACTCGGCCAGCGCCGCGGCCTCGTCGAGCAGCTCGTCGCGTCCCGGCCGGGCGCGCAGCGCGGCCAGGACGTCCAGGGCCGGGCGCAGCTCGCGCGGGACGTCCTCCGGTGGCTGGGCGCCCGCGAGCAGCGCGGCCAGGGACTCGTCCGAAAGGGCGGACTCGTCGCGGCGGGGTGGCCATCGGAAGCTCGGCATGTCATCGTCCGAAACGCCGGGTTCCGTCATAGCGTTACACCGGCCTGCTCGGCGATCTCGGCCAGCCGCTTCAGGCCCCGGTGGGTGGCGACCCGGATCGCGCCGGGGCTGCGGCCTAGCAGGCGGCCCACCGAGTCGGAGTCCAGCCCGGCCACCACCCGCAGCAAGATCACCTCGGCCTGGAGCGGCGGCAGCCGGGTCAGCAGCGCCAGCGCGGCCCGGGTGCCGAGGTGCTCCAGCGCCAGGTCGGCCGCGTCCGCGGTCCCCGGCAGCGTGGACTCCAGGATGTACTCCAGCGGCACCGCGCGCCGCCGGGACCGCCGCCGCCCCTCGTCCAGCGTCCGGCGGCGGCTGATGGTGAACAGCCAGGCCCGCCAGGCGCGCTCGTCGCCGCGAAAGTCGGTCAGACCCCGGACCACCTGGACCCAGGTCTCGGCGGCGATGTCCTCGGCGGCATCCGGTGCGATCACCCGCAGGTAGCGCAGCAGGACCGGGTTGCCATCCCGCCACAGCTGCGAGAACGCCGCCTCGCTGCCGTCCTGAGCGGCCGTCAGCACCGCCGGGAAGCTCTCGCCGATCACAGCGCTGAGTATCGACAGCGCTACCGGCCGCCCGCAGGCGAATCGGCATTTTGCGGGGTCAACCACACAAGCCCGGCGGCATCGGCCGAGCCGGGCCGGGCCGAGCCGGGCCGGGCCGGGCCGGGCCGGGCCGGCCGGGCTAGGCCTGACCGGTCTCGAAGCGGCTGATCTTGTCCCCGGTGACGGTGAACGCCCAGCGCGTGCGCATCTGGCCCCACCGCTCGTTGCGGTAGTCGGCGATCAGCGACCGGCCGCCGTCGCTGGCCGAGACGGCCTCAAGGTGGCCTTGCGCGGAGAAGATCTCGTGGTCGGCCCAGCTGGCCAGGTCGCGGTCCCGGCCGTCGTCGGACATGGTCGCGTCGGCCGTGAGCGCGGCGAAGAACGCCGTCCGGTCGCCGGCGTTGATGGCCGCGATGAGGTTCTGCACGGCGGGGTCGGTGACCTCGTCTGAGTCCGCCATGGTCAGCCTCCCGTGAATACCTTCGGGATCAGGGCGCGACCGACGACCAGTCGGCGAAGCCGGTCGGGTCATGCCGGCCCATGCTTGCGTGCTCGAACAGCCCCCAGCCGGTCTCGTCGCCGATCCGGACCCTGGCCAGGTGATCGATCACCCCGAAGGGTACCCGGCCGGCCACGGCCGGGTCGGTGAGGTCGTAGACGGCCGACCGGCTCCACTCCGGGCCCATCCACCGGCCGTGCGACCAGTCCGGGTCGGCGCCGTACCCCGCGCCCACGTGCAGCGGGACCGAGGTGACGGTCTCCAGTTCGAGGCTGAGCGGGTGCCCCTGCCGGTCGGTGAGGTGCAGGCGGGCCGAGCGGGGATGGCGGGTGCCGGAGGCGTAGCTGATCTCCGCCCGCGGCCAGCCGAGCTGCTCCACCCGGCCATCGGGCCAGACCCGCTTGGCGTCGTTCAGCGTCCGGTAGCCGTCCGGGTTCTCCTGCAAGATCACGATGACCGCGTAGCGCTCGAACTGGAGCGGCGCGTACAGCCACCAGAAGCCCAGGGGTGTCTCGCTCGCGGCCCGGCCGGGCGGCTCGGGCTCGCCCGACGGCCGGATGCCCCAGGACCGGTCCCTGGCCCCGCCCCACTGGTCGGGGGTCACGGCGAACTCCCGGTCGGCCACCCGCAGCCGCCCGCTCCAGCGGCCCAGCTGGGAGAACCGGGAGGCGTCCAGGATCGGGCGGCCGCCGGACAGCAGCAGGTGCGGCTCCTCCTGCACGGCCGGGAACGCCGCGGTCCAGCGCAGGTCGAACTCGATCTCGCCGTCGGGCGGCGCGCACCGCAGGCTCAGCTCGCGCAGCGGCTCGATGACGTCGATCCGGTAGCCGCCGACCTGCTGCTCCAGGCCGCGCTCGGGCAGCGCCCCGGAGAACTGGACCGTCCACTGCCGGTCGCCCCGGCGGGCCGTGGCGTAGGCGTCGATGACGCCCAGGTTCGGATACACGCCCAGCCCGGTGACCAGGAACACCTCGCCGTCGGGGCCGTGGAGGTTGAGGTAGCAGCGGTCGTAGAAGTTGCGGTCGCTGGTCGCGACGCGGCTCATCGGCAGCGGAGTCTGGTGGACGGGGTACTCATCGAGCGGAATCGGCACTCGCCTCAGTCCCATCGGTAGGTGCCCGCGAGCAGCTTGTCCAGGCTGGCGCGGTGCAGGACGTAGTCATCGGGATCGTCCGGTACCTGGTCCTCGCCGAAGTGGATCATCCGCCGCTTGATCCTGGCCATCACGATCGCGTGCCGCAGCGCGGCGTACACGAGGTAGAAGTCCATGTCCCGCAGCGGGGTGCCCGCCAGGTCCGTGTAGCAGCGCTCCACGTCCGAGCGGCGCAGGAAGCCGGGCAGGCCGTCGAGGCCGAAGAACTCCGCGATGTCCTGGAAGAACCGGTGCAGGAACACGAACCAGCCCACGTCCAGCTCGCGGGGGCCGAGCGCGGCCATCTCCCAGTCCAGCACGGCGGCGGGCTCGAAGTCCTGGTAGATGATGTTGCCGATGCGGGCGTCGCCCCAGCACAGCACGTCCGGGCCCGGCTCGCGCGGCCAGTGCGCCTCCAGCCAGTCCAGGCCGCGCTCGATGATCGGTATCCGCAGGCCGTCCCGCGCTAACGCCCACTGGTAGTACTCGTGCTGGCTGTCCACGTGGCAGCGCAGCGCGTTGGCGCCGCCGGGCGGCCGCAGCACCGGGAACGCCGCGGCGGGATCGGCGATCGCGTGCAGCCGGGCCAGGATCCCGATGCTGGCCCGCTGGAGCCGGGCGCGGTCCTGCGGCCCGGCCTCGAGCAGCCAGCCGCCGAACACGTAGGGCGGGTTGTCGAGCGGGGTCCGGCCGTCGACCTGGTCCATGACGAAGAACGGCGTGCCGAGCGGGCCGCCGTCCGGCTCGTTCCAGCGCAGCCGGGGCACCGGGACGTCGCTGCGCGCGGCCACCTGGCTGATCACCTCGTACTGGCCGGGCAGGTCATAGCGCGCGAACACCGGCACCGCGCCCGGCTCGGGCGCCAGCCGGGCCACGTAGGCGGCGGGCCGCGCACCGCCCGAGCCGGGGGCACCGGTGCCGCCCGACCAGCTGACCTCGAACAGCACCGACGTGCTCGACAGGCCGGCGCTCTCGGGCAGCCGGACCCCGCTCACCGTCGGCTGACCCGGCGCGCCCGGCCGGCTGGCCAGCCAGTCCTGGAGCGCGGCGGCCAGGTCGCCGACGCTGCGCTCGCTGACGGTCATCTTGCGCTTCTCGCCGGGCGGCCGGTCGGCCGTCGGCCCGCCTGCCGTCGGCTCGCCTGCCAGCGACTGGTCGGCTGGCGACTGGTCGGCTGGCGACTGGTCTGCCGACGACTGGTCTGCCGACGACCCATCTGCCG
>JBOHCO010000294.1:0-6921 GCA_050698895.1 Streptosporangiaceae bacterium | reverse complement strand
GGGGCGATTGGCTCAGCGGGAGAGCGTCCGCTTCACACGCGGAAGGTCACTGGTTCGATCCCAGTATCGCCCACGGACGTAAGCGAGCCCGCGAGGTGTTGGCGCACCTCACGGGCTCGACTGACGAAGGCGGGCGGCGACCCCGAGGCGATGGCACGCCAGCGGCAGCGAGCCGCATACCGGCTGATCACCCCGGAGATCCTGCGGGCTGAGTTCGGCCAGGACGGTGCAGATCGTCGACGCTGGACCACTTGTCGCCTATCTGAACCGCTCCCAGCCTTCCGGCTGGCCTGGCCCTTCCCGGCGGCCCTTTCCGGGCGGCTGTTCCCCGGCCACCCGGGGCAAGCTCCGGGCAGAATGCCCCTGAGACCGTCGTGGTCTCACTCGCAGCAGACCGAGGAGGCCGGATGGGCCGGGTGGAAGTCGACGGGGTCGGTGTCGAGTACGAGGTCACCGGAACGGGCCGGCCGGTGGTCCTGCTGCACGGCTTTCCCGACTCGGGCCGGCTGTGGCGGCACCAGGTGCCGGTCCTGGCTGAGGCCGGGTTCCAGGTGGTCGTGCCCGATCTGCGGGGCTACGGGCGGTCCGGCCAGCCCGGGTCGGTCGATTCCTACTCGCTGCCGCTCCTGGCCGGCGACGTCCTGGCTGTGCTGGCCGAGCTGGGGATCGACCGGGCCCACGTGGTCGGTCACGACTGGGGCGCGGCCCTGGCCTGGGCGCTCGCCTCGCTGGCGCCCGGCAACGTCGATCATCTGGTGACGCTGTCGGTGGGGCACCCGGCCACGTTCCGCCGCACGCTGGAGCAGCTCGAGAAGTCGTGGTACATGCTGCTGTTCCAGTTTCCCGGCATCGCAGAAAGCTGGCTGACGCAGGACGGCTGGGCCAACTTCCGGAGCTGGGGGCAGCATCCCGACGCCGATGCGGTGATCGCCGAGCTGGAGGCGACCGGCTCGCTTACCCCCGGCCTGAACTGGTACCGGGCCAATGTCCCGCCCGAGTCCTGGGCCGCCCCGCCGCTGCAGCTCCCGCCCGTGCAGGCGCCCACGATGGGCGTGTGGAGCACGGGAGACTTCGCGCTCACCGAGATCCAGATGACCGACTCGGCGCAGAACGTCGCGGGCACCTGGCGGTACGAGCGACTGGAGGGCCCCGGTCACTGGATGCAGCTCGACGCGCCGGACCGGGTGAACGCGCTGCTGCTCGACTTCCTGCCCGCCTGAGACTTCCTGCCCGCCTGAGACTTCCTGCCCGCCTGAGACTTCCTGCCCGCCTGAGACTTCCTGCCCGCCTGAGACCAGTTTGCGGGCGGCCGGGCGATAAGGGCGCCGGGGCGATAACGGCGGCGGCCGTTCCCGGGCCTCGCGCCCGCCGCCCGGTCATCAATGGCGGCCGGGGCTGGACGGCGGCTGGATGAGGGCTGGATGCCCTGGCCCGGGCCATGCATACGCGGTGGCCCGGATCAAGCACTAATGGCCGGCTACGCCATTCTCTGTGGTGCTCCTTACTGATCATTTACGCCGGCAATAGGTTCTGCGCTAGTCGAGTCGGGTACCTCTCGTGACGCTCAGTAACTATGATGGCGCAGGCAGTTACGCATGGTGATCGCGCGGACTGGGTAAGGCGCGGACGGGGGATCGGCGTGTTTGGTGTTCGGGGGGCCGGCAAGCAGGCGGCTGGCGAGACGGCCGCTGACCAGGCAGCAGAGCCTGACCAGGCAGCAGAGCCTGGCCAGGCAGCAGAGCCTGGCCAGGCGGCCAAGGCTGGCCAGGCAGCAACGACTGGCCAGGGAACGAAGCAGCTACAGCCGGGCGGGCCGTCGGGCCCCTCGGGCTCAGGGCCGGAGGAGCCGCGCTCAGGCGGGGCCCAGCGCCGGACCAAGATCTTTCTCCTGACGGCGATCGCGGCCGCGGTGCTGGTGGCGGGCGTGGCCTTCGCGCTGGTCCATAGCGGCAAGACGCGAGCGGGATCGACCACGCAGAAGACCACCCACGGCACGGGCACCGTCGCGGCGCTTCACGTGCTGTCGGTGCTTCCGGCGGCGGGCACCCGGCACGTGGACGGCAGCGCGCCGGTGATGGTCCAGTTCTCGGACCCGGTGGCGCCGGGCTCGCCGGACCCGGTGATCCGCCCGGCCGTCGCGGGCACCTGGCGCCCGGTCGGCAACGACCTGGCGTTCACGCCGACGCATCCGTTCCGGCCGTCGAGCCGGTTCACGGTGACCGTGCCCGCCGGCCAGGGCGGGGTCCGGACGGCCGGCGGCGGCCTGCTGGCGCGGTCGGTCACCGGGCACTTCAGCACGGGCGCCTACACCCAGCTCCGGCTGGCTCAGCTGCTGGGCCAGCTCGGCTACCTGCCGATGACCTGGTCGGCGGAGCAGTCGCCGGCGCTGCGCTCGGAGGCGCAGGACGCCAGCACGCCCGCCAGCCAGGCGGCGCTGGCCTACAACCCGCCGGCCGGGCGGTTCACCTGGAAGCCGGGCTACCCGTCGATGCTGGCCAGCATGTGGAACCCGAACCACGCCAACGTGGTCCTGCGCGGCGCGGTGATGGCCTTCGAGTCCCAGCACGGCATGACGCTCAACGCGGACCTGAGCCCGAAGTTCTGGAACGCGCTGTTCCGCGCCGCGGCCGCGGGCCGGCGGAACGCGAACGGATACACCTACGCCATCGCCAGCAAGTCGCTGCCGGAGTCGCTCACGATCTGGCACGACGGCCGGCAGGTGTTCCGCAGTCTGGCTAATACCGGTATTCCGGTCTCGCCGACGGTGGACGGGACATTCCCCGTTTACCTGAGGTTCAGGTTCCAGATCATGCGGGGCGTCAACCCGGACGGCAGCTCCTACGCCGACCCGGTCTCGTTCGTCTCGTACTTCAACGGCGGCGACGCGGTGCACTACTTCCCGCGCGGCTCCTACGGCTTCCAGCAGAGCCTGGGCTGCGTGGAGCTGCCGTACACCTCCGCCGAGCAGGCCTACCCGTACCTGACTTACGGCAGCCTGGTGACCGTCGCCGGCTAACCCGAAACAGACCGAAACCGGTCCGCAGCACTGCCGCCCGCCCGGTTCCCTGACGTAGCAGGGGGCCGGGCGGGTTGCCATGTTCTGGTCACATTTAAGCGTCCGTTTCTTAACAAGATCTCAAAGTGCTCCAGACCCCGCCCATATGGCTCCCGCTGAGAGAATCTCCTGGTATACATCAGGCATCTGACACATCGCCGGCCCTGCGCGGGGCTGGGCGCGTATGGCGAGGGAGCGCGCCTTTGTCTGGATTGGGTAGTGTCCGCGTCCGGATCGTTGCACTGGCCGGGGTGATCGTCGTCCTGCTGGCCGCCGGGCTGTGGATCGCCATGTCGCACGCCAAGGCTCAGTCGACCGCTGGGGGCTCGGCCGGCCACCGGGGAGGCGCGGCCAAGGACGCTAGCAAGGCCAAGGTGCCGCTCAGGGTCATGTCGGTGACCCCGGCCGCGGGCACCCTGGGGGTCGACGGGGCGGCCCCGATCAAGGTCACGTTCTCGGCGGCGCTGGCCGCCGACTCGTCGATGCCGACCGTCCGGCCCAGGGTCGCGGGCCGCTGGCACCAGGCGGGCACCGACGCCATCGAGTTCGTCCCGGCCCGCGGGTTCGTCCAGCACGCCAGGGTCCGGGTGTCGATCCCGGTCGGCATGACCTCGGCCAGCGGAGGCCAGCTGGCCACGGCGAGCGTGGTGCGGTTCCGCGTCGGGGCCTACTCCAGGGCCCGCGTGGCGCAACTGCTGGCTCAGCTCGGCTACCTGCCGCTGACGTGGACCCCGTCCTCGGGCGGGACCTCGGCGGCGCCGGGCACCGGCTTCTCCGCCCAGGTCAGCGCGGCCTACACGGCGCCGTCCGGCTCGTTCAGCTGGAAGCCGGGCTACCCGACGCGGCTGCGCCAGTTCTGGAACAACGGCGCGGACGCCGGCCTGATCATCCACGGCGCGGTGATGGCCTTCGAGGCCGACCACGCGATGACCATGGACGGCGTGGTCGGCCCGCAGGTGTGGAAGGCGCTGCTGCGGGCGGCGGCCAGGGACAACGCCAACCGGCATGGCTACACCTACGCGGTGGCCAGCCAGCACACGCCGGAGTACCTGAGCGTCTGGCACAACGGCCGCCGGATCCTGCACACGCCGGCCAACACCGGCATCCCGGCCGCGCCGACCACCATCGGGACGGCCGCGGTCTACCTCAAGTACTCGTTCCAGATCATGCGCGGCACCAACCCGGACGGCTCGAAGTACGCCGACCCGGTGTCCTGGGTCTCGTACTTCCGCTCGGGCGAGGCGGTGCACTACTTCCCGCGCGGCGGCTACGGCTACCAGCAGAGCCTGGGCTGCGTCGAGCTGCCCATGGCTGAGGCCCATTACATCTGGCCGTACATGACCTACGGCACGCTGGTCACGGTCACCGGGTACTAACCCCGGCAGGCCACGTCGAGGCCAGGTACTGGCGCGCAGCCGGTGCCTGGCCTCGATAGCATCGGGACCGGGGACAGCCGCGGGCACGGGCTCGCGGCGCCATCACACTCAAGGAGCCAGCCGTGCCTGCCGACAAGCTGCACATCACCCTCGCCGGACGCGAGCACGTGGTGGAAGCGGGCACGACGGCGGCCGCCCTGCTCGAGGCCGACCCGACGCCGGCCATCGCGACCCGGATCAACGGCACGCTGCGCGACCTGGCCACCCCGCTGGCCGACGGCGACCTGGTCGAGCCGGTGGCCGCCGACAGCCCCGACGGGCTGCCGATCGTGCGGCACTCGGCCGCCCACGTGCTGGCCCAGGCCGTGCAGGAGCTGTTCCCGGCCGCCAGGCTGGGCATCGGCCCGCCGGTCGAGAACGGCTTCTACTACGACTTCGACGTGCCCGCCGCGTTCGGCCCGGATGACCTGAAGTCCATCGAGCAGCGGATGAGGCAGATCGTCAAGCAGGGCCAGCGCTTCCAGCGCCGCCCGGTCAGCGACGACGAGGCCCGGGCCGAGCTGGCCGCCGAGCCGTACAAGCTGGAGCTGATCTCGCTCAAGGGCAGCGGCCCGGAGGCCGCGGCCGCGGCCACCGAGCTGGCCGACGCCGACGTCGCCGCGTCCGAGACCGCCAGCGGCATCGCGGTCAGCGCCGAGGAGGCGGTGGAGGTCGGCGGCGGCGAGCTGACCATCTACGACAACGTGGACGCCAAGACCGGCGAGGTGCGCTGGAAGGACCTGTGCCGGGGCCCGCACGTGCCCACCACCCGGCACATCCCGGCGTTCAGGCTCATGCGCAGCGGCGGCGCGTACTGGCGCGGCAGCGAGAAGAACCCGCAGCTCCAGCGGATCTACGGCACCGCGTGGGCGTCCCGCCAGGCCCAGGACGACTACCTGCAGCTGCTGGCCGAGGCGGAGAAGCGCGACCACCGCAAGCTGGGCGCGGAGCTGGACCTGTACTCGTTCCCGACCGAGATCGGCAGCGGGCTGGCCGTCTTCCATCCCAAGGGCGGGATGGTCCGCAAGCTGATGGAGGACTACTCGCGGCGCCGCCACGAGGAGGCGGGCTACGAGTTCGTCAACACCCCGCACATCACCAAGTCGGAGCTGTTCGAGATCTCCGGCCACCTGGACTGGTTCGGGGAGAACATCTACCCGCCGATGGAGCTTGAGGGGGCCAAGTACTACCTCAAGCCCATGAACTGCCCCATGCACATACTGATCTACCGGTCGCGCGGGCGGTCCTACCGCGAGCTGCCGCTGCCGCTGTTCGAGTTCGGCACGGTCTACCGGTACGAGAAGTCCGGCGTGGTGCACGGCCTGACCCGGGTGCGCGGGCTGACCATGGACGACGCCCACATCTTCTGCACCCGCGAGCAGGCTGGCGAGCAGCTGCGCAGGCTGCTGACCTTTGTTCTGGATCTATTGCGTGATTATGGCCTGAACGACTTCTACCTGGAGCTGTCCACCCGCGACGACGTCAAGGACAAGTGGGTCGGCAGCCTCGAGGACTGGGAGCAGGCCACCGAGGAGCTGCGCCAGGCGGCGCTGGCGTCCGGGCTGGAGCTGGTGGCCGACCCTGGCGGCGCGGCGTTCTACGGGCCCAAGATCTCGGTCCAGGCCAAGGACGCCATCGGCCGGACCTGGCAGCTGTCGACCATCCAGGTCGACTACAACCTGCCCAAGCGGTTCGGCCTGGAGTACCAGGCCGCGGACGGCAGCCGGCAGCAGCCGATCATGATCCACCGGGCCCTGTTCGGGTCCATCGAGCGGTTCCTGGGCATCCTGGTCGAGCACTACGCGGGCGCGTTCCCGCCCTGGCTGGCGCCGGTCCAGGTGGTCGGCATCCCGATCGCCGACGCGCACGCGCCGTACCTGGAGGGCGTCGCCGCCCAGCTGCGCGAGCGCGGCATCCGGGTCGAGGTGGACACGGCCGACGACCGGATGCAGAAGAAGATCAGGACCGCGCAGAAGCAGAAGGTCCCGTTCATGCTGCTGGCCGGGGACGACGACGTGGCCAAGGGCGCGGTCTCGTTCCGGTACCGCAGCGGCGAGCAGCGCAACGGCGTGCCGGTGGCCGAGGCGATCGCGGAGATCGTGTCGGCGGTGGACCGCCGGATACAGGTCTGACGGCGGTGCCGGACGAGGTCGAGCACCAGGACGGCGCGGGCACGCCAGATGGCTTCCAGCGCCTCTGGATGCCGCACCGGATGGCCTACATCAAGGGCGAGGGCAAGCCCGGCGACACGGACGAGTGCCCGTTCGACCGGCTGCCCCGGCTCCCCGACAGCGAGGCGCTGATCGTCGCCCGCGGCGTGCTGGTTTACGCCGTGCTCAATTTGTATCCCTATAACAGTGGTCATCTGATGGTGGTCCCGTATAGGCACGTGGCCGACTACACCGAGCTGGACGAGAAGGAGACGGCCGAGCTGGCCGACTTCACCAAGCG
>JBOHCO010000293.1:0-4031 GCA_050698895.1 Streptosporangiaceae bacterium | reverse complement strand
GCCTGCCGGGCCCGCACTACGAGACCCCGGCCGAGATCCGGATGCTCCGGACCTGCGGCGCCGACCTGGTCGGCATGTCCACCGCGCTGGAGGCCATCGCGGCCCGGCACCTGGGCGCGGAGGTGCTCGGCATCTCGCTGGTCACCAACATCGCCGCGGGCCTGTCCGACCAGCCGCTGGACCACGCCGACGTGCTGGCCACCGGCCAGGCGGCGGCGGCCCGGATGGGCGCGCTGCTAGCCCGGATCCTGCCCCGGCTCATCGCGGTCTCCGGGGTCGGCTGAGGTGATCGGCTCCGAGCTGCGGTCCCTGGTGACCGCGTGGATCGCCGACGACCCGGACGAGCGGGACCGGCGGGAGCTGACCGAGCTGCTGGACGCCGACGGCGCCGAGGCCGAGCTGGCCGACCGGTTCGGCGGGCGGCTGGAGTTCGGCACCGCCGGGCTGCGCGGAGCCGTCGCCGCCGGGCCCAGCCGGATGAACCGGGCCGTGGTACGGGCCACCACCGCCGCGCTGGCCGGCTGGCTGCTGGACCGCGACGAGAGGCTGGCCCGCGAGCGGGGCGTGGTCATCGGCTGTGACGCCCGGCACCGCAGCGAGGAGTTCGCCGATGAGGCGGCCCGGGTACTGGCCGGAGCCGGCATCCCGGCCTGGCGGCTGCCCTCCCGGCAGCCCACGCCGCTGCTGGCCTTCGCCATCCGGCGGCTGGGCGCCGCCGCGGGCATCATGATCACCGCGAGCCACAACCCGCCCGCCGACAACGGCTACAAGCTGTACCTGGACGACGGAGCGCAGATCGTGCCGCCCGCCGATGCGGAGATCGAGGCGGCCACCGCCGCCGTCGGCCCGCTGGCCGCGGTCCCGGTGGCCGACCCTGACAGCCCGCTGATCCGCCCCGTCGGTGACGAGGTGGCCAGGGACTACCTGGACGCGATATGCGCCATCTCCCCGGCGCCGCCCGGCGCGGCCTGGCTGCGGTTCGTCTACACCCCCCTGCACGGGGTGGCGGGCGGGCTGGCCCGGCGCGCGTTCGAGCAGGCCGGCTTCGCCGAGCCCGACGTGGTCAGCGCGCAGGCCGAGCCCGACCCCGACTTCCCGACGGTCGCCTTCCCCAACCCCGAGGAGCCGGGCGCCCTGGACCTGGCCGTGGCCCAGGCCCGGCGGATCGACGCCGACCTGGTGATCGCCAACGACCCCGACGGCGACCGGCTGGCCGTGGCCGCCCCGGACCCGGCCGCGCCCGGCGGCTGGCGGACGCTGACCGGGGACCAGGTCGGGGCGCTGCTGGGCTGCTACCTGCTGGACCGGTTCCCGGCCCCGCCGGCCGGGCCGGATGACCGGCTGCTGGCGTCCACGATCGTGTCCTCGACGCTGCTGTCGCGCATCGTGGCCTCGGCCGGCGCCCGCTATGCCGAGACCCTGACCGGCTTCAAGTGGATCGTCCGGGCGGGCGAGTCGCAGCCTGACGCCCGCTTCATCCTGGGTTACGAGGAGGCGCTCGGCTACGCGGTGGCCGACGTGGTCCGCGACAAGGACGGCATCGGGGCCGCGCTGGCCATCCTCGGGCTGGCGGCCAGGGCCCGGGCGGGCGGCGAGTCGCTGCTCGAGGTGTACGACGCCCTGGAGGCCGCGCACGGGGTCCACCTGACCGCCCAGGTCACGGTGCCCACCACGGCCCCGGCCGACGTCACTGCGCGGCTGCGGGCGGCTGCGCCGACCTTCCTGGGTGGCCAGCCGGTGACCTCGGTCAGCGACCTGACCGGAGGCAAGGGCGGCCTGCCCGCCGCCGACGTGCTGATCTACCGGCTGGCCAGGGCGCGGGTGGTGATCCGGCCGAGTGGCACCGAGCCGAAGATCAAGGCTTACCTGGAGATCGTGGAGCCGCTGACGAGCGGCCGGCTGAGCGAGGCCCGGCGCCGGGCCGCGGCCCGCCTGGGCCCGCTCCGCGAGGCGGTCATCCGCCTCCTCACCGAGTAGCCAGGCCGGCTGCTCACCCCGCCCGGGCGATTGCCCGCGCTGGCGCCGGGGTGGCAAGCTCAGTTCATGAGCAGTCCCATAGAAGACCCCGCCTGCGCGGTCGCCCACGGCGCCGCCCCCGAGCCCGTCAGCGACAAGGTGCTCGTGGCCGTGTTCGGCACCGCGGTGGCGGGCTTCCTGCTCCGCTACGCGGGCGACGCCGGCTATCAGGCCGTGCTGGTGGAGCCCGACGCCGACAAAGCCGCGGCGGCCAAGGCGGGCGGGCTGACCCTGGCCGACAGCGTGGACG
Organism: Streptosporangiaceae bacterium; assembly: GCA_050698895.1. Classification (GTDB taxonomy): domain Bacteria; phylum Actinomycetota; class Actinomycetes; order Streptosporangiales; family Streptosporangiaceae; genus DASUBV01. Next base: position 1,765 of record JBOHCO010000293.1, on the reverse strand, counting down.
GCTTCCCGGCCGGGGTCGCGGACGTGGTGGTGACCGACCATCACCGGCCCGAGCTGGGCGTCATGCTGCGGGACGCGCTGGCCAGCGACGCGCGCTGGGTCGGCATCATGGGCAATCCGCGGCACGAGGGGCCGCACGTCGCCGCGCTCACCGAGCTGGGCGTGCCGCCCGGGGAGATCAGCCGGGTACACCGGCCCATCGGCATCAACATCGGCTCGCGCACGCCGGCCGAGATCGCGATCGCGACCCTCGCCGGGCTGATCGCCAACCGCAACGGCAAGCCGGGGGGGTTCTCATTCTGAGCGCTGACCCAGTGAATAACCCCGTGAATAACCCAGTGAATAACCCGGCCGGCAATCCCGGCGAGCGCACGCCGCTGGCGCGCAAGCTCGGCATCGGAGAGGACGACGAGGTCGCGCTGATCGGCGCGCCGGACGGCTTCTATGACCTGCTGGGCGACCGGCCGGAGATCGCGTCGCTGCACACCGACCTGGCCGACGACGCGCGCTATGACGTCATTGTCACGTTCGTGACGGCCCGGGCCGAGCTGGAGGACGAGCTGCCCCGGATGCGCGCGGTCATGGCCCCGGCCTGCGGACTGTGGATCGCCTGGCCCAAGCGGGCGTCCAAGGTGCCCACCGACATGAGCGACGACGCGGTACGGGAGATCGCTCTGCCGACCGGGCTGGTGGACAACAAGGTGTGCGCCATCGACCCGACGTGGACGGCGCTGCGCCTGGTCATCCGCCGGCAGAACCGCTAGTCGGCGGGCCGGGCCGGCGCTAGCGCAGCAGTTGCTCGCCCTCGAACTTGCCGAGATCCTCGCGGTACAGCTCCAGGCCGACGCCGTTGGGGTCGCGGAAGTACATGCTGTTGTCCGCGCCGCGGTCGGGGCCGAGGTAGTCGATGCCCGCGTGCTCGAGCCGCTTCTTGGCCGCCTCGAACTGGTCGGCGGTGACCGAGATGGCCAGGTGCTGCACGCCGCCGATGGTCTCCTGCCAGGCCGGGTGCTCGTAGCCGGGGAAGTCGAAGAAGCCGAGCAGGTTGTGGTTGCCGATGTCGAAGAAGAAGTGGTTGGACCCGGCGTAGTCCCGGTTCTCCACCAGCTCGACCAGCGGGAAGCCGAGCAGTTCCTGGTAGAACTTGATTGTCTCCTCGGTGTCCTTGCAGATCAGCGCCAGGTGGTGCACGCCGCTGACGGTGCTGGGCGCCCGGTCGGCCAGGGGCCTCAGGTAACGCTCGCGCAGCTCGGCCCGGCGTGCGCGGACCCTGGCCAGTTCCTCGCCCTGTGGCTGTGCCATCTCAGTCTCCTCCGCGTCGGCGGGCCCGGGTGGGTCGAGTTGGTGCTGTCGAGCCCGCTGGTGACCGGCCCCGACTCCCAGTCTCCCCTACCGGGGCAACTCGCGCCTACCGGCTCCCCGCGGCGTGCAGGATGTCCTCGGGCGCCACGGTGCGGTGCCGGAGCGCCCAGCCGCGGAGGCCGCGCGAGGCCTGCTCCAGCTCGGCGGGCGGCACGGCGATCACCGGGCAGGAGGCGTGGGCCACGCAGTACCGGGCCACGCGGCCGCCGATCATCCGCTCGACGGGGCCGCGGCGGCCGGCGCCGACCACGATCAGGTCGCCCGGCTCGCAGGCCGCGGTGACCAGGACCGGCCCGGCCACACCGCGCAGCACGGCGGTCCGCATGACGACGTCATCGGGCGCGCCGCCGAAGGCCAGGTCGATGGTCTCGGCGAGCCGCTCGACCGCCGCCGCGCGCCAGGTC
>JBOHCO010000292.1:0-2395 GCA_050698895.1 Streptosporangiaceae bacterium | reverse complement strand
CGGTTGTGGCGATCGGGACGGGCTTCGCCGCCGCCGCGATGTACGCGACGGAGGCGCAGAACCGCCCGATGGTCGCGCCGGGCCTGGCGTACTACCTGCTGACCGTCGGCGGCATCGTCGTGTCCCTGGCGATCATCGCAGCGACGTTCCCGATCCTGACCCGCATTACCGGCCCGGAGGCAGCCAGAAACGACTAACGGGAAGGCCGGCGGCCACGTGTCTTCGCTTAGCCGCCGGTCTTCGCTTACTTTCGGCCACTGAGGGGGCAGACCAAGTAAGCCCAAAATCGGCAGTGGGGCGGTCGCCTCGGCTTTCTGCCGGGTTAGCTGCGCTGCCGGGTGCCTGCTGGTTGCAGTTCGGTAAATTTCGGCCTGAGGGATGATCGCCCGCCGTTACGGTGCTTGCTTCCTGGTTTGGCCTGGTCGGGGGACCGTCGGTTGACCTCGATCGAGTGCACTGCCTATCCGCAGTTCAAGCGGCTGACTTCAGCGCGGGTGCCGCCCTCGGCGGACCCGGCGCGTTCACCACGGACGTCTGGAACGCCTTCACCCACCCGGGTGCCGAGCAGCGCATCCGGAGACTCCTGGCGATCCCCGGGCAGTCCGGCCTCCAGTGCGCAGCACGCCAGCTCGGCATCATCAGGCACGCCCTCCTCGCCGGCCAGGTCCGCCAGCTCGAGGCGGTCGTCGGCACCGAACTCCTGCGCACTGCTCATTTATCTCGGTTCCCTACATGTGAGACCGGTCGGCCCAGACGCTGGCGTCCCGGCCACCGCCCGGCACGGTCCCGTGCTGACCGTCCCGACGACAGCGGGATCGTGGCGGCGCTCGAAGGCCGTCGTGGAGCGGCCGCTGGACACGGGTTCCGAATGGAACAACTCGCTTGTTTTTACTAAGTAGTTTGAGTAATCTGACCCAGACAGATCTTAGTCGCTGGTTTCCTGCCACGTCCTGCCCTCCTACTGGGGGGCACGCGCGTAGTGAGGGACCCGCGGAGAGGGAGTGACTCGTGATCACCAGCAGCGACCAGAGTCCCGCTCCGGAGGCGGGACGCGAGCCGCTGGGGCTGATGTCGGCGCTCGGCCGGCACGACAGCCCGGCGCTGCTGCGGGAGCTGCTACGTGACGTCATCGACCCGGAGATCGGCATCAACATCGTGGACCTGGGCCTGGTTTATGAGGCCCGGCTGCCCGGCGACGGCGTGGCGGTGGTCGTGATGACGCTCACCACGCCCGGCTGCCCGCTGAGTGGCTACCTCGACGATGCCATCCACGAGTGCCTGTTCGGGACGCCGGGCGTGAGTGAGGTGGACGTGCAGATCGTGTGGGATCCGCCCTGGGATCCGGACGAGATGCTGAGCGACTGGGCCAAGGAGCAGCTCGGGTGGCGGCGTTGAGCCGGCCCGAGATCACCCTGACCGCGCCCCGGCGGCGCCGCGCCCGGTGGGTGCCGCCGCTCATGGCTGCCGCGGTGGTCTGCCTGGTGGCCGGGCTGTGGGAAGGGCTGGTCTACCTGGGCCTGCCGCTGCCGGCGGGCGGAACCAGCCTGCACGCCAACCACGGCCCGATCATGGTTCTCGGTTTCCTGGGCACGTTCATCGCGCTGGAGCGGGCGGTGGCGCTCGGCCATGCCTGGGCCTACCTGGCCCCGGCGGCCGCCGGGGCGGGCGGGCTCGCGGTCAGCGCGGGCGTGCCTGGCCGCCTCGGGGAGGTGCTGATCGGCGCCGGGGGCATCGTCCTGGTCGCGATCTTCGTCGCGGTGCACCGAATCCAGCCGTCGCTACACAATGCGGTGCTGGCCGCCGGGGCCGTCTGCTGGGTGGCGTCGGCCGGTCTGTGGCTGGCCGGGTGGGACGTCTCTCGCCTGGTGCCCTGGCTGGCCGGATTCCTGGTGCTCACCATTGCCGGGGAGCGACTGGAGCTGTCCCGGATGACGGGCACGTCGCGCCGGGCCCGGATGCTGTTCGCCTGCGCCGCCGGCGTGTTCGCGGCCGGGCTGCTAGCCTCGCTGGCCGCCGGCCCGGCGGCGCCAGTTCCCGGCGGGCCGGTGCCGGTCGGGATCCGGATCACCGGGGTCGGCCTGATCGCCCTGGCCGCCTGGCTGTTCCGGTATGACATCGCTCGTCGCACCGTCCGCGGGCACGGGGTCACCCGCTACATGGCGGTCGCACTGCTGACCGGTTACGCCTGGCTCATCGTCGCGGGCGTGCTGTGGACGGGCGTGGGGCAGATGGCCGACGGACCCGCCTTCGACGCCGAGCTGCATGCCATCTTCCTCGGCTTCGTGATGTCGATGATCTTCGCGCACGCGCCGGTGATCGTGCCGTCCGTGCTCGGCCGCCCGCTCCCATTCCGGCCCGTCCTGTACGTCCCGCTGGTGCTGCTGCACGCCTCGCT
>JBOHCO010000291.1:0-1812 GCA_050698895.1 Streptosporangiaceae bacterium | reverse complement strand
CGCTCCGCGGCGGCCGCCTCGGCCGTCCCGTACTCCAGCGAGTTCTCGAACGCGATCAGGCTGGTGGTCGCCTCGGACAGCTCCACCTGCCGCCGGTACCCGCAGAGCGGCTCAAGGCGCTTGATCGAGTAGCTCTCCACGCCCGCTCGCACGCCCTGCCGCACCACCCGGTACAGGTCCACGAACACGCCCCGCCGGAACAGGTCGTCCACCTCGTCCTCGCGGGTGGCGAACCGGCCCATCAGCCGGCCGACCGCCTCCTGCCGGGTCTCGTGCAGCTCGGTCAGGTGGTCGATCGAGGTCGGCTCGTAGTGGTTGTAGTGGTAGACGTGCAGGCCCGGATGGCGGGCTCGCCGCTGCGTGATGAAGTCGATCAGCTCCTCGAAGGCCTGCTTTTCCCCCCGCCGGTCGAACGACCAGATCTGTGTGTACCGGGGCGCTCCGGCCGCGTCCGTGTCGGCCGTGTCCACGATGCCGAACAGGTACTGAAGCCCGAACTCCCGGCTGTCCTCGGTGTAGTAGCGAGCCCCCTCGATGTCGAAGAACAGGTCGCCCGCGGCGGGCTCCGGCAGCGCCAGCAGCCCCCGGTTCGGCACTGGCTGCCCCGCCGCGTCCCGCTCCGGGTCCAGCAGCTCGTAGTCGATCCGCCCCGCGTCCTCGCTGGCCACCTGCAACCGGGCCTGGCGCTGGGCCCGCTCCAGCGCCGCCCGGCCCGCGCGGACCCCGGCCAGGTCCGCCCGCCCGGCGAACGCCCGCCGCGTCAGCACGCCCGCCGCCTTCAGCGCCCGCCGCTGGTCGGCCGTGACGCCGGCGATCAGCGACAGGTCATCGTCGCGCCGTCGGCGGCTCGCGCACAACGGGCTCCACCGGCAGATCGCGCAGTGTTCCACCGGCTCCGGGTAAGGGTCGCCGGGCGGGTTGTGCCCCGGGTCGGCCGCGATGAACTCGGCCAGCACCCGCCGCGTCTGCCGCTCGTAGGCCGCGTAGTCGCCGACCTTGAACGAGGCCAGCTCCCCGTGGCCCAGCGCCAGGTGCATCCAGCGCGGCCGCACGCCCTGCGCCCAGGTCAGGAGGCGGGTGTAGAACGCCGTCTGCGCAACCGCCCGGCCCTTCGCCGACCGGGCCAGCTTGGCGTCCACCACCTCGTAGTGAGCCTCGGCCGGCCGCGACTCGCCGTCGGGCGCGGCCAGCAGTCCCGCCCGGATCAGGAAGTCCGGCCGGCCCAGCAGCGCCGCGCCGGTTCCGTCGCTGCCATCGTTGCTCCCTGGCGGGCCGAGCAGGACGCCCTGGTAGATGACGTCGGTGCCGCCGCGGATGGCCTCCACGGTGGCCCGGGCCGCCTCGGCGTCCGAGGCGGCGGCGATCTCGGCGACGCCGAGGCCCGCCACGCGGAACCCCGCCAGCACCGTCTGCTCGTGGGCCTCGCCGCGCGCGACCAGGTCCAGGAAGCCGACATCGACCTCCCGGGGCGGCTTCAGCTCGCCGCGGGCCGCGAGCAGGTCCAGCCGGGTGAGGTGCTGGCAGGCCAGGAAGTTGGCCACGTCGCTGGCCGACAGCCGCAGCCCGCTGCCGGTGACCTTCACCGGGAGCCCTCCCGTGGCGCGGGCACGTCAGTCACCGGGTCCTCCAGCATCGTCTGGCCGCCACGACCATTGTGCCGGGCGGGTCTGACATGCTGCGGACAGGCCGCGGGCGAGCCAGAACGGCCGGACGTGGGCTACCATGCACCCTGTCCCGCCGGTGTAGCTCAGTTGGCAGAGCAGCCGTCTTGTAAACGGCAGGCCAGCGGTTCGAACCCGCTCACCGGCTCGT
>JBOHCO010000290.1:0-3012 GCA_050698895.1 Streptosporangiaceae bacterium | reverse complement strand
GCCGGGCGCCGGAGCAAGATCAGCTGGAACCGCTCAAGTCGCATCGCTGCTTCCTTCGTGCTGGTGCGTACTCGCTGATCCTAGGTCCGGCGCCGGCCACGCCGCGCGGTCAGCGGCCGGCCTCGATCTGCTCGGCCTCGATCTGCTCGGCCTCGATCCGGCGCAGGATGCCGCGCGCCCCGGCCCGCCGGGCGGACTCGCCGGCCTCGGCCAGCAGCGTCCGGGCCGTGTCCTGGTCGGCGCGGGCGCGGGCATTCTCGGCCAGGGCCAGCAGCGCGGCCGACACGCCCCGCTCGAAGCCCAGCTCGCGCCGCAGCCGCAGCGACTCGGCCAGCTGCTCGCGGGCCGCGTCCAGCCGCCCGGCGGCCTCCTCGGCGAACCCCAGGTGCCGGACCGCGTAGGACAGCGTGAGCCGGTCTCCCGCGGCTCGGGCCAGCTCGGCCGAGCGCTCCAGCAGCGGCCGGGCGGCCTGGTCGTCGTCCCGGCCCACCTGATGGAAGGTCCCGGCCCAGAACCGCGCCTCGGCCTCGCCGCGGCCGTCCCCGGCCCTGGCGTACAGCTCGGCGGCCCGCTCGAACTGGGCCAGCGTCGCGGGGTCCAGCTCGCCGCCGGCCAGGAACCGGGCGTGCATGATCCGGCCCCTGGCCAGCGCCAGCCCGGCCCCGACCAGGTCGAGCTCGGCATCGGCCAGGTCCAGCTGCGCGGGCTCGTCGTCGAAGAACGCGTCCTCGTACCGCCGCCGGGCCCGGTCCTCCCAGTCCTCCGGCTCCGGTGCCTGGCGGCCCAGCACCCGGCCGATCTCGGCGTGGTCGGCGTAGTCGCGGGACGCCACGATCTGGCCGTCCCTGATCCGCATGACGAACACGCTGGGCAGGGCGAACCGGTCCGCGGTGCCGGGGATCACCCCGCGGTACTCGAACTCGGCCACGATGACCTCCGGGTCGGCCGTCTGGTGCACCGTGATCGCGGCCGGCTCGAAGCGCACCTCGCCGAGGGCGTCGGCGCCGCGGCGGAAGTGCTGGTCCAGCTCGGCGCGGGTGGTCAGCGCCGGGGCCCGGTCCGGATCCATCGGGTGGATCACGTGCGTGCGCTCGGCGTACAGGGCGGGCAGCTCGTCCCAGCGCTTCGCGCCGACGCCGTGCACGAGCCGGTCAAAGACGTCGGCCGGGGTGAGACGGCCGGCTGGGCTGCCGGCTGGGCTGTCAGCGGGACTATCAGCGGGAAGACGGGTTTCGGGCATGGCGGAACTCCAGTCGTGGCGGGCATGAGGAACGGCCCCGGCCAGGACGGCCAGGCCGGGCGGCGGGCTCCGGTACGATCCGGAGTGACGACTCCGACTATACGGAGTCAGTACTCCGTTTGACAACCGGGAAGGCCACCCGTGTGTACTCCGACCCGGCCCCAGCGGGCCGACGCGCGATCCAACCGCGCCCGGATCCTGGATGCCGCCGAGGAGGTCTTCGGCCGGGGCGGCGCGTCCGCCTCGACCGAGGACGTGGCCCGGCTGGCCGGCGTGGGCATCGCCACCGTGTTCCGGCACTTCCCGGCCAAGACCGAGCTGCTCGACGCCGTGCTGACCCGGCGCTTCGAGCGGATGCGCGAGCGGGCCGAGGCGCTGGCCGTCAGCGCGGACCCGGCCCGCGCGCTGTTCGAGATGTTCACCGCGATCGTCTCTGACGCGCCCGGCAAGATTGCTCTGGCGCAGGCCCTGGACGAAGTCAGCGGCGGCGCGGATGACGCGGCCAGCCAGGCCGAGCGGGCCTCGGCCGAGCTGCGGCGGGCCGTCGGCGTGCTGCTGGGGCGGGCCCAGGAGGCGGGCGCGGTCCGCGCCGACATCGAGCTGCCGGAGCTGTACGCGCTGCTCATCGGGATGTCCCGGTCGGCCGCTGTGGGCCGGCTCGAGCCTGGTGTTCAGGACAAGGCGCTGGGCGTGGTGTTCGACGGCCTGGCCGCGCCGGGCTACAAGCGGCGCTCGAACACCATGTAGTCGCGGCCGGGGCCCTCGTAGTCCGCCACCGGGCCGGTCACGCTGAAGCCCATGGCCCGGTGGAAGGCGATGGACTCCGTGTTGACCGGCGCGGTGATGGCCTTGACCACGCTCCGTCCGTCCGCCCTGGCCAGGGCCCAGAATTCCTGGTACAGGCGCCGGCCCAGCCCCAGGCCGCGGGCCCGCGGGGCCACCCCGACGAAGTGGATATAGGCCTGGCCGGGCTGCGACGGGGACAGGATGCCGACCAGGAACGCGAGCAGCCCGTCCGGCCCCTCGACGACCAGGCTGGTCCGGTAGAAGTGGTCCAGGAACAGCCGGGGGATCGCGCCCAGGATCGGCCGGCCCCACCAGTCGTTTACCACCGCCGCGATGGCGTCGTAGTCGTCCGGCCGGGCCATCCGCGAGGCCGGGGCCCGTTCCGCCATCGCGCGTCCTCCAGGTGAGATCATCGTCGGCGTGAGCAGAGTCCGTGTGAGCAGAGTCCGTGTGAGCAGAGCATGAGCAGGGCATGAGCGGGGTCCTGTACATCGTGGCCGGCGGCGCGCCCCTGGTCGCGCGAATTTCCGGGCTGATCACCGCGGCCCGGCAGCGGGACTGGGATCCGTGCCTGATCCTCACGCCTACCGCCGCGAGCTGGCTGGCCGCGGAGGTGCCCGGCCTGGCCGAGCTGTCCGGGCACCCGGTCCGGTCGGCCTACAAGCGGCCCGGCGAGCCCGACGTGCTGCCGCCCGCCCAGGCCATGGCCGTGGTGCCGGCCACCTTCGACATGATCAACAAGTGGGCGGCGGGGATCAGCGACAACCTGGCCCTGGGCCTGATCAACGAGGCCCTCGGGCTGCCGGTCCCGATCGTGGCCGTGCCCATCGCCAACGAGCCGCTGGCCCGGCACCCGGCCTGGGCGGCCAGCCTGGCCGCGCTGCGCGGCGCCGGGGTCACGCTCCTGGACCCGCCCGGCCCGCCCGACCAGTTCCCCTGGCCGAAGCTGCTCGACGCGCTGCCGTAGAGACAGGTAGAGCCGGGCC
>JBOHCO010000289.1:0-5345 GCA_050698895.1 Streptosporangiaceae bacterium | reverse complement strand
ACCCAGGCGTGGATATCGTTCCCCGTCCCGCCGGGAAATCTGATCACCTCGGCCGTGATGCCCTCAAGCGAGTCGGTCCTGAATGAGTTCCACATGGTGATCTCCTCAGCGTCGGGTTCCGGAAGCCGTCCAACGGTAGCGGACCTGCGCCGCGGAGTTCAGCGGGCCTGGGCCGAGACCTCGCCGGGCCGGGACCGCCGCCGGGCCGGGACCGCGACCAGCCCGGCGACTAGCGCCGCGACGGCCAGCAGCACCAGGCCGCACACCCAGAGCGCGACGTGCAGCCCGGCGGTGAAGGCCAGCGCCTGAGCCGGTCCCGGCCGGGCGCCGCCGGCGCCGCCGGGCAGCCGGGCGTAGACCAGCGCGCCGAGCACGGCCACGCCGAACACCTGGCCGACCTGGCGCAGCGAGTTGACCACCGCCGACGCCATGCCCGCCCGCGGCACGTCCACGGCCGACATGGCGATGGCGCTGATCGGCGTCCCGCACAGCCCGATGCCGCCGCCCAGCAGCGCGAAGTTCCACCAGATCGCGCTCAGCGGCGTGCCCGGCGCCAGCCGCAGCAGGCCCAGCGTGGCCGCCCCGGCGATGACCAGCCCGGCGATCAGCGGCCAGCGCTCGCCGATCCGGCCGGTCAGCCGGCCGGACCAGGTGGCGGCCAGCGCGTAGGACACGCCCACGGTGGTCACGTCGAGCCCGGCCCGGACGGCCGAGTGCCCCTGGACCTGCTGGAAGTATGCGCTCAGGTAGACGATGAGGCCGACGAACGCGAAGAACACCCCGGCCGCCGCGATCCCGGCCGCCGTGAACGCCGGCCGCCGGAACAAGCCCAGGTCGATGAGCGGCCCGGCCCGCCGCCCGGCCTGCCGGCGCTCGGCGGCCACGAAGCCGGACAGCCCGGCCGCCCCGGCCGCGAACGCCGCCGCCACCACCGGAGCGCCCCAGCCGCGGGCCTGCCCCTCGATGGTGCCGAAGGCCAGCGCGGCCAGCGCGAACGTCACCAGCGCCGCGCCGGGCCAGTCGAACCCGGTCACGCCGGCCCCGCGCGGCAGTCGCGGCACGAACCGGGCCGCCGTCAGCACCAGCAGCCCGGCCAGCGGCACGTTGATCAGGAACACCCAGCGCCAGCCCAGCCCGTCCACCAGCAGGCCGCCGATCGGCGGCCCCAGGGCCAGGGCCAGCCCGGACGCCGTCGACCACACGCCGATGGCCACGGCCCGCTGCCGCTGGTCGGTGAACGTGGCCCGCAGGATGGTCAGGCTGCCCGGCACCAGCAGCGCCGGGCCGATGCCCTGGAGCACCCGGGCGGCCAGCAGCACGCCGACCGCCGGGGCCAGCCCGGCGGCCAGCGAGCCCAGCCCGAAGATGGCCGTGCCGACCAGGAACAGGCCCTTGCGCCCGTAGCGGTCGCCCGCCGCCCCGCCCGCGACCAGCAGGCTGGCGTAGACGATCACGTAGGCGTCGACGATCCACTCCAGGTCGGCCGGGCTGGCCTGCAGGTCCCGGCCCATGGTGGGCAGGGCCACGCTCACCACGGTGGTCGACAGCACGGCCAGGAACAGCCCGGCCGACATCACGGCCAGCGTCAGCCAGGACCGGCTAGCGCGCATCTTCGGGCAGTTCGGGGCGGTCGATGACGCGCAGCCAGGACCCGTCGGCCTGGCGGCGCACCACCTGGACCCTGATGCCCGTGCCGTCTGCGGAGCGGGTCGAGGTCAGAGCCAGGTCACCGCTGCGCACCGTGGGCAGTGGCGGCTCGGGCTCGCGGTCCGGGACGTGGGCCAGCAGCTGGGCCAGGACCTCGCGGATGGCCGCCCGGCCCGCGGTCTCGTGCCCCGGCGGGTAGGCCATCACGGCGCCGGGCTCGTACAGGTCGGCCAGGCCGTCCGCGTCGCCCGCGTTGGCCCGGTCCACGAACAGCCGGGTCAGTTCCTCCGGGCTCGCCGCCCGCTCCCTGGTGTCGCTCATGGTGATGCCTCCGTCCATATTCCGTCCCTGCCATCGTCCGTCAGGGGGGATCTAGAAGTCCAAGAGCTAGTTCGTCTGGTGTCTATAATCAGCAGTTATGGAGATCCGGCAGCTTGAGTACCTCGTCGCCGTGGTCGAGGAGGCCAGCTTCACCAGGGCCGCGGCCCGGGTGCACGTCGCCCAGCCGGGCGTCAGCGCCCAGGTCCGCCAGCTCGAGCGGGAGCTGGGCGAGCCGCTGCTCGACCGCTCGGGCAAGACCGTCCGGCCCACCGCGGCCGGCGCCGCCGTGCTGCCCTACGCCAGGGCCGCGCTGGCCGCCGTGGCCGGGGTCCGGCTGGCCGTGGACGAGCTGTCCGGCCTGCTGCGCGGCCAGGTGGCGGCGGGCATGATCGTCTCGTGCACGGCGACCAGCCTGCCCGACGCGCTGGCCGAGTTCCACCAGCTGCACCCGGGCGTGGTGATCACCCTGGGCGAGGGCAACTCCTCCGACCTGCTGGCCGGCCTGGCCGGCGGGACGCTGGACCTGGCCCTGGTCGGCCTGGCCGGGCCGCCGCCGGCCGGCATCGCCACCCAGGTGGTGGCCGACGAGCCGCTGGTGGCCGGGGTCGCCCCGGACAATTCGCTGGCCGCGGCGGAGGGTCTGTCGCTGGCCCAGCTCGAGGGCCGCGACCTGATCTGCCTGCCCCGCGGCACGGGGGCCCGGACCGCGCTCGAGGACGCCTGCGCGGTGACCGGGACGCGGCTGCGGGTGGCCTTCGAGGCCAGCGACCCGCGGGTGCTGGTCCACCTGGCCGGGCGCGGCCTCGGGGTGGCCATCCTGCCCGCGTCCATCGTCGCCGCCAGCCCGCTGCGCGCGGTCCCCCTCCGCGGTCCCGGCCTGCGCAGCCAGCTGGCCCTGGCCTGGGACACCGGCGCCGCGGGCGGGCCCGCGGCCCGGGCGCTGATCGCCCATGCCCGCCGGGCCCTGGCCCCGGTGGCGGCGCCCGCCTGACCTGGGCCAGGCCGGGCCGCCTTGTTAAGGAATCTGCTGCTCTTCGGCCATCGACTCGTCCGGGCTGACGGCGGCCGCGCGGCGGCGGATGTCCTCCAGGCTGTCGCGCAGCGCCAGCCAGACGGAGGCCAGGCTGGCCGCCTCGGGCAGGCGGCCGCCGATGGCGCCGCCCGGCCCGGCCTGGTCGCCGAGCGCGGCGAGAGCGGTGTGGCCGGCGCCGAGCAGGGCCGGGTCGGTGACCTCGAGCATGACCGCGGTGGCGCTGACCCGGACCGTCATCTGGCGCCGGCCGGCCTCCTCGGGCGCCTCGTCGCTGGTGCCGGTCACGTCGGCGTCCCGCAGCGCCTCCCTGGCCTGGTCCAGGTCCACGCCCAGCGCGGCCAGCGCCCGGGCCGCCGCGGTGTCGGGGTCGGCCAGCGTGGCCAGCAGCAGGTGGTGGGAGCCGACCGGGCTCGGCCCGGCCAGCCGCGCCGCCTCGTCCAGGCTGACCTCGGCCGCCGGCGTGGTGCGCAGCTCGTCGGACTGGTCGAGGTCCTCGGCCTCCAGCGAGTCGCCGTACCGGGGCCCGGTGCGGCGGCGCAGCCAGCGGCGCGGCTCGGGCCCGTGGGTCACCGGCAGCGCGTCCAGCAGGGCCATCCGCACCGCGGCCAGGTCGCCCGCGTGCTCGATGAGGATCTGCGCGCCGACGCCGCTGCCCTCGCGGACCAGGCCCAGCAGCAGGTGCTCGGTGCCGATGTAGCTGTGATGCAGGGCCACCGCCTCGCGCAGCGACAGCTCCAGCACCTTCTTGGCCCGCGGGGTGAACGGGATGTGCCCCTTGGGCGTTTTCTGGCCGGTGCCGACCCGGGCCCGGATCTCCTGCCGGACCTCGGGCGCGCTCATGCCCAGCCGCCCCAGGGCCCGCGCGGCGAGCCCTTGCTGCTCGCGGAGCAGGGCGAGCAGCAGGTGCTCGGTGCCGATGTAGTTGTGGTTCAGCCCGGCGGCCTCGTCCTGGGCCAGCACGACGACGTGCCGGGCGCTCTTCGTGAATCGCTCAAACATGGGACCAACCGTGCACCCAGACTTGGCACCCCGTCAATACCATGCTATTAGTAGGGTGTGGGCCTGGATGGCGGAGACTTTGACAGCGCTGGTTTTGACAGCGGAGACTTTGACGGCGCCGGTTTTGACAGCGCTGGTTTTGACAGCGCTGGTTTTGACAGCCGGGACTGGGACGACCGTCTCGACGCCTGGGAGACCGAGCTTGAGCTGACCGCTCAGGTGGAGGGCTCGGACTGGGTCACGCTGGAGCGCGCCGCCGCCGACACCGGTGCTTCCCGCGCCGCGCTGCGCAACTGGTACCGGACCGGGCAGATCCCGTCCCGCCTGGTCGACGGCCCGCACGGCCCCCAGCGGCTGGTCCCGCTGGCCATGGTCGCGGCCCGCGCCGAGTCCTCGCCCCGCCTGCGCCGCACGGCCCAGCGCCGCCTGGACGCCGAGGCCCAGCTCGAGCTCCTCCGCCACCGTGTCGACCAGCTGGAACTCCGCCTGGCCGCCCTGGAGCAGACCCGCCCGGCGTCCAGCTGACCAGGCCACGTGTCCGCCATGATCCCGGAAATCGGTCTGGACGATATTCGCGGACGGATTACCGCGATCATGGAACTCGCCGGAGTGGGCGGCGCGGGCCTGAGCGCTGCCGGGCTACTCGCCGGTGGGGCCGCCGGCTAGCTCGGCGGCGATGTCGAGGTGGCCGGCGTGCCGGGCGTACTCCTGGAGCAGGTGGAACAGGACCCGCTCCAGGGTGGCGGGCTCGGCGCCGGACCACCGCTCGCCGGGCTGGCCGACCTGGGCCAGGTCATGCGACTCGACGACCTTCCGGGTGTGCGCGGCCCGCGCGGCCAGGGCGTCCAGCAGCTCGTCCAGGGTCCGGTCCGGGGCCAGGCACCAGCGGTCGTCGCGGCTGTCGGCCCAGGGCTCAGCCACCAGCACGCCCTCGAAGCCCCACTCCAGCCAGCGCATCTCCACGTAGGTGAGATGGTTGACCAGCTCCAGCGGCGTCCAGCCGGACGGGAGCAGGCTGGCCCGCAGCTCGGCCTCGGGCAGGGCCCGGAGCCGGGTCACGACCTGCGACCGAAAGTAGTCCAGGTAGCCCAGGAACACCTCGGCGCGCGAGGTGACCGGGTCGGTGGGCGACAGGAACGGCACGCTCATGGTCCCAGCGTGCCGCACGGGTCCGACGGTCCAGGCGCGCAGGCCGCAGGCCAGGCGCGCGGGACGGGCTAGCCGCGCAGGCTCTCGCCGGTGGCCGGGTCGAAGAAGTGCAGCGCGGCCAGGTCGACGTGCAGCGCCGCCGTCTGACCCTCGCGGATCGCGGTGCGCGGGTCCAGGCGGGCGACCAGCATCGGGC
>JBOHCO010000288.1:0-1793 GCA_050698895.1 Streptosporangiaceae bacterium | reverse complement strand
GATCATCGACCTGGTCTCCCCCATCGGGAAAGGCCAGCGGGGCCTGATCGTCGCGCCGCCGAAGGCCGGCAAGACCATGGTCCTCAAGACCATCGCGCACGCCATCGCCACCGCCTATCCCGAGGTGCACCTGATGATGGTGCTCGTCGGCGAGCGTCCCGAGGAGGTCACCGACCTGCGGCGCTCCGTGCGCGGCGAGGTCGTCTTCTCGACCTTCGACCAGTCCCCCGACGACCACGTCCGCGCCGCGGAACTCGCCATCGAGCGGGCCAAGCGCCTGGCCGAGCTCGGCCGGGACGTCGTCGTCCTGCTCGACTCGCTCACCCGGCTCGGCCGGGCCTACAACCTGGCCGCCCCGGCCAGCAGCCGCACGCTGAGCGGCGGCGTCGCGGCCTCCGCGCTGCAGCCGCCCCGGCAGTTCCTCGGCGCGGCCCGCAGCCTCGAGGAAGGCGGCTCGCTGACGATCCTGTCCACCGCCCTGGTCGACACCGGGTCGCAGCTCGACAACGTGCTGTTCGAGGAGTTCAAGGGCACCGGGAACATGGAACTGCGGCTGCGCCGCGACCTCGCGGAAAAGCGCGTCTTCCCGGCCATCGACGCCGCCCCCTCGGGCACCCGCCGCGACGACCTGCTGATGGACCCGGCCGAGCACGCCGCTCTGGTCAGCCTGCGCCGCGCGCTGGCGGGCCTCGACGCCCAGCACGCCCTCGAACTGCTCCTGGACAAGACCCGCCAGCCCAACGCCCAGTTCCTCAGCCAGATCCACGCCTCCCGGTAAGCACCGCCTCCCGGTAAGCACCGCCTCCCGGTAAGCACCCCGGCGCGGCCGGCGAGTAGCTTGGCCACCGGTGGAATGGGCCCACCCCAGACTGTCCGGACCGGAGGCGTCATGGCGGGGTACTTCGTTGCCAACTACTCGATCACGAACCAGGCCGAGTACCAGCAGTACCTGGCCGCGGTCGGTCCCGTCCTGGAGGCCCACGGCGCCGAGCGCATCGTCGTCGATCGCGCCTGCGACCCGCTGGAAGGATCAGCCGGCCAGGTCACCGTCGTGCTGAGGTTCGCGACCAAGGCCGCCGCCACCGCCTGGTACCAGTCGCCGGAATACCAGGCCATCATCCGCCTCCGCACGGACAGCACCGAGGGCGTCGGCGTCATCGCCGAAGGCCAGTGAGCGTGTCCCAGGCGGCCATCGTGCAGGTGATGACCGCTTCCAGCTCGGCGCGGTCGGCGCCGTCACGAGCCTGCACGGACAGGCCCTGCACCACGGTGGTGTAGTAGCGGGCGATGGCGTCGAGGCCGGCGGGCGGCGCGGTGAGGTCGCCGTCGGTGACGCCGCGGGCGAGCCGGTCCCTGATGGTGGTGTGCATGTCGCGCCGCAGGTCGGCCAGGAACTCCCGGACGGTGTGGTTTTCCACGGCACCGGTGGGCGCGGCCATGATGAGCATGCAGTAGTGCGGCGTGTCCGGGCCGGTGATCTGATCGGCGGTGGCGCGCAGCATCTCGTGGATCGCGCCGCGCGCGGTCGGCTGCTCGCGCAGGGCGCGCCGCGGCGGCTCGCCCGAGGTCGTGCCGTAGAGCATCATGACCCGGCGGAACAGGTCCTCCTTGCTGCCGAAGCAGGCGTAGATGCTGGCCGAGGCGATGCCCATGGCCCGGGCCAGGTCGTTCAGCGAGGTGCCCTCGTACCCCCGTTCCCAGAACAGGTCCAGCGCCTGGCGCAGCGCGATGTCCGGGTCGAAGGTGCGCGGCCTGCCGCGAGCAGCCATCTGGATGCGTCTCCGTAGTTGTTT
>JBOHCO010000287.1:0-5235 GCA_050698895.1 Streptosporangiaceae bacterium | reverse complement strand
GCGCTTGCCCTCGTGCATGGCCTGAACGCGGGCGATCGGGATCTGCCGCCCCTCCTCGATCAGGTCGGCGGGCAGGGCCTGCGGCGCGGGCATGGCGGCCGCCCACGGGTCGCCGTCGCCGACCAGGGCGGCCGCGTTGCGCACGGTGAAGTCGGCGGGCGCGACCTGGTCCAGGTCGTCCCAGGAGACCGGGAACGACACCGGCGCGCCGGGCCGGATCCGCGGGCTGTAGGCGGCCACCACGGTGGCCCCGCCCGCCCTGGTCGAGTCGAGGAACACCCGGCCGCCGCGGTCCTCGCGGATGAACGCGGTGGTGCCCAGCTCGGGGTCCAGCCGCTCGGCCCTGGCGGCCAGCGCCCGGGTGGCCGCGGCCACGTCCTCGATCGGCGCGGCGGTGTCGGCGGTGTCGATGGGCACGAACACGTGCACGCCCTTGGCCCCGCTGGTCTTGACCGCGCCGGCCAGCCCGCTGTCGGCCAGGGCCTGCCGGACCAGGAACGCGGCCCGCACGGCCAGGCCGAACCCGGCGGCCCCGGCGGCGTCGGCCTCGGGCGGGTCGAGGTCCAGGATCAGGTGCGTGGGCCGGTCCCAGTGCTCCGCGGTGACCAGGGTCGGGTGGTACTCGACCGCGCGCTGGTTGGCGAACCAGAGCAGGGTCCGGCGGTCGCCGCACAGCGCGTAGGACACCTCCCGGCGCGAGGTCTCGGCCCACAGCCGCACCGTCGGCACCCACTCCGGCGTGTACTTGGGCACGTTCTTCTGCATGAACGGGGCCTGGCCGCGCAGCACCCTGATCACCGACAGCGGGCGGCCGGCCAGCCCGGGGATCACCCGGTCGCGCATGGCGTCCAGGTAGTCGACCAGGTCACGCTTGGTCGCCCGGGCGCCGTCGAACAGCGGCTGGTCGAGGTTGGTCAGCGTGACCCCGTCGCGCTCCTCGCCGCCGCTCACCCGTTGCCCTCCCGCCGCATGCTCCTACCCTGGCACTTGGCCGGGCCGGATGCGAGGAGCCCCGGGACGAGCGGCGGGGTTGGCCGCGGGATTACCGGCGGGGTTAGCCGCGGGGTGCGAGGTGCCGGTGTAGGGCACCTGGCGGGCCAACTCGGCGCGCTGGCGGCCAACCTGGATCCAGGCGGGGATCTGCGCCGGGTCGGCGCCGGCCTTGATGCACAGGTCCGCGATCAGCCGGTAGACCACCGCGTCGTACTGACTCTCGCCGAAGCCGATCGCGGTCCCGGCCCGGTGGGCCAGCAGGTCGGGCCGGTGGCCGGCGATCTCGCACAGCTCGGCCACGGCGGCTGCCTCCTGCTCGGGCGCCAGCGCTCCCAGCCCCGCGTGACGGGCCGCGGCGCCGGCCAGCGTGGCGTAGAGCAGGCGATCGGCTTCGGTCATGCGGCTATTTTAGGACACTAGTTCGACGTTGCCTCGGTCGACCGAAATCCAGGCCGAAATCCAGGCCGGCATCCGGTGCCCGGCATCCGGTGCCCGGCATCCCGCAGGCCGGCCGGGCGGGCATAGCATCCAGTGCATGACTGTGGTGAAGATCAACGCCATCACCGTGCCCGCGGACAGCGGAGACGAGCTGGCCCGCCGGTTCGCGGCCCGGGCCGGGGCGGTGGACAACCAGGACGGCTTCGAGGGCTTCGAGCTGCTCAAGCCGGCCGACGAGCGCACCACCTGGCTGGTGGTCACGCGGTGGCGGGACGAGGAGTCGTTCCAGGCCTGGCTGCACTCCCCCGCGTTCGGCCGCGGGCACCGCTCGGCGGCCGAGCGGGCCGGCGGCGCGGCGCCCCCGTCGGTGGGCGTCAGCAGCGAGCTGTGGTCCTACGTCATCGCCGGCGGCTCGGCCGGCCCGGCTGCCGACCCTGGCCCGCAGGCGTAAGGGCGGCGGCGCGTGGCTATCGAGATCAAGCGACTGCACCTGGCCAGCCTGCAGGGACCGGACGGCCTGGAGTGGCCGGTACACGGCTTCGTGGTCATTCACCCCGGCGGCGCGGCGCTGGTGGACACCGGCGTCGGCGGCCCCGATGAGCTGCTCGCTGACTGGCGGGTGGTGAACCGCTCGGCCGCGGACGCGCTGGCCGCGATCGGCATGAGCCCGGCCGACATCGGCATGGTCATCAATACGCACCTGCATTTTGACCATTGCGGCCAGAACGCGGTCTTCCCGCACGCCCCCATCTTCGTGCAGGGCACCGAGCTTTCCCGGGCCAAGCGCGAATCGCCCGAACTGTACGACTGGTTTGATTTCATGAACGCGCGGTTCGAGCTGCTCGACGGCGATACCGAGCTGCTGCCGGGCCTGTCGGTGATCACCACGCCGGGGCACACCTCGGGCCACCAGTCGGTGGTCGTCACGGCCGCGGACGGGTCCTCCGACGTGCTGATCGGCGACGCCGCCTATACGCCTCGGGTGTACCAGGAGATGCCGGCCGAGCTGCCCGACGGCCAGGCCGCCGACCGCGGCTCCTGGGAGCAGTCGCTGACCCGGATCAAGTCCACGGGGTCCGGCGGCCGCGTGCACTTCTGCCACCACGCCGACGTCGTGCACGGGTAGCCGCCCGGCCGGGCCCCGCCGGCCCCCGCCCCCGGGCCGGGCCTTAAGCCTCCAGCCCGCCCGGGTCCGCGGGCACGTCCACCGCATGCTCGCGCAGCACGGGCAGCGGCACGATCTGGAGCGTCTGCTCGTGGGTCGAGGCCAGCACCACCGGCGCGGCCGCGCCGTCGCGGTGCGCCCGCAGCCAGTTAGCCGCCGTCACGCACCAGCGGTCCCCCGGCGTCAGGCCCGGGAACCCGAACTGGGGCACCGGGGTGCTCAGGTCGTTGCCGATGCCGCGCTGGTGGGCCAGGAACTCCGCGGTCACCACCGCGCAGATCGTGTGGCGGCCCAGGTCCTCGGCGCCGGTGTTGCAGCACCCGTCCCGGTAGAACCCGGTGAGCGGGTCGGTGCCGCAGGGCTCCAGCTCGCCGCCCAGCACGTTGCGGTCGTCCATGCCAGGAAGTATCCCGCACGCCGCCCCGACTGTAGACGCCACGGGCGGACTGCCCGGTATTGAGGCTGTCCAGCCATTTAAATAACAAGAGTTCCAAATCTATATGATGTTCCTTAAGTTCCGTTTCGCCGGGGTATATACCGGCCCCAAGCAAACGCTAACCCGGCTCCCCGGCTGGGTTCAGCGACGGCACGACCAGGACAGGGGGATCATGCGCAGAACAAGGATGCTCGTCGCCGCCGTCGGCGCGACCGCGGTGGTGGCCAGCATGACGATCGCGGGCGCCAGCGGCGTCGCGGGGGCATCATCCCGGCCCGCGGACACCACCCTGCGGGGCAGCGTCGCCCCGTTCACCGCCGTCAGCCGGGTCATCGGCAACCTGCCCGCCAGCACCCGGCTGTCGGTCCAGGTGTGGCTGCGCCCGCGCACGGCCGCCGCGGAGCGCTACGCCACCGCGGTCAGCACGCCGGGCAGCCGGCTGTTCCACCACTACCTGAGCCCGGCCGCGTACACCGCCCGCTTCGCGGCCGGCCGCGCGCAGGCGAGCAAGGTCGCCGCGTGGCTCCGCTCCCGGGGCTTCACCGGCGTGCACGCGGACGCCGGCCGTTCCTACGTCGTCGGCGCGGGCACGGCCCGGCGGGCCGAGGCCGCCTTCCGCACCCAGCTCCGGCAGTACCGGTCCACGGGCACGGTCAACGCCGGCCCGTACGTGCTGCACGCCAACGCCTCCCCGGTTAAGGTCCCGTCCTCGCTGGCCAGCAGCGTCCTCGGGGTGACCGGCCTGGACAACGCGGCGCCGACGCTCCCGCTGGTCAAGCCGGGCCACCGCCCGGTCACCCGGAAGGGCGCGGCAGCCGCCCCGAGGGCCAAGGCGCCGAAGATCCCGTGCTCGGACTACTACGGCCAGCGCCAGGTCGGCGGCCTGCCCAGCCACTTCGGCACCACCAAGTTCCCGACCCTCCTGTGCGGCTACACCGGCGCGCAGTACCGGTCGGTCTACGGGGCCAACAATGTCAACACCGGCAAGGGCCAGACGATCGCCCTGGTGGAGCTGGGCCTGGCCCGGGACATGTTCACGACCCTGAAGGACTACGCGGCGGCCGACGGGCTGCCCGCGCCGAACCCCGAGCGCTACGCCGAGCTGTCGCTGGGCCGCGGCACCCAGTGCGGTGATGACTTCGACGTCGAGGAGCAGCTCGACGTCGAGGCGTCCTACGACATGGCCCCGGCGGCGAACCAGCTGGTCATCGGCGGCGACAGCTGCGCGGCCAACTTCGGGCTCCAGGGCCTGTTCGACGCCGACCTGGCCGTCCTCGGCGGCAGCAGCCGCCACCCGCTGGCCACCATCGCCTCCAACTCCTGGGGCAGCGGGGCCGAGAACCAGCCCTCGAACCAGACCAGCATCGAGAACGCCTACCTGGTCCGCGCGGTGGGCGAGGGCGTCGGCATGTACTTCTCCTCCAGCGACGGCTCGGGCAACGCGCTGCCGTCGACCGACCCGTTCACCACGTCGGTGGGCGGTACCACGCTGGGGATCAGCAAGGCCGGCACCCGCATCTTCGAGACCGGCTGGTCCGACAACCTGTCCTTCCTGATCAAGTCCTCCTGGGAGCCGGTGGGCGAGAACGGCGCCAGCGGCGGCGGGCCCAGCCTGCTGTGGCGGCAGCCGGTCTACCAGAAGGGCGTCGTCCCGACGGCGCTGGCCACGGCCCCGGGCAACCGGGGTGGCCTGGTCCGCTCCGCGCCCGATATCAGCGCGGACGGCGACGAGATCACGGGCTTCGCGGTCGGCATTCTCAACTTCCCGAAGGGCAAGCCGGCCAGGTACACCACGCTCACGGTCGGCGGGACGAGCATCTCCTCGCCGATGGTGGCCGGCATGGTGACCGCCGCCCAGCAGGGGCGGTCGCAGCCGTTCGGGTTCCTCAACCCGGCGCTGTACAAGCTGCCGAGCAGCGCGTTCTCCGACCCGCTGCCGGTGACCAGCCACAGTCCGGTGGCCTGGCGCGGCGCGCTGTGCTCGGAGAACTACTGCGGCTACCCGTCCCTGTCCACCAACGACGACCAGAGCTTCTCCATGGCCGGCTACACCGGGCAGGTGACACTCAAGGGCTACGACAACATGACGGGCCTGGGCACGCCCAACGGCCAGTCCTTCATCACGGCCCTGCGCAAGATCGAGGGCTGAGGCGGAACGCCGCACCGAAAACCAAACACCAACGGGGCCCGGCCGCTCTGCGGC
>JBOHCO010000286.1:0-1200 GCA_050698895.1 Streptosporangiaceae bacterium | reverse complement strand
CAGCTCATCGGACGGCACGACGATCGCCTACGACCAGCAGGGCGAGGGGCCCGCCCTGATCCTGGTCGACGGCGCGCTGACCGTCCATTCGTCCGGCTCCGGGTCGAAGCTGGCCGGGCTGCTCGCGTCGCACTTCACGGTCTACGGCTTCGATCGCCGCGGCCGCGGCCGGAGCGGGGACACGCTCCCCTACGCGGTTGACCGAGAGATCGACGACATCCAGGCGCTGATCCACCGCGCCGGCGGCTCGGCGGTCCTCTACGGCCACTCGTCGGGCGGGCCGCTGGCCATGCGGGCGGCTGTCCGGCTCGGCCCCCGGGTCAGCAAGATCGCCATCTACGAGGCCCCCTACAACAACGACCCCGCCGCGCAGGAACCCTGGCGCCAGTACCTCGGGCAGCTGAGAGCGGCCCTGGCCGAAGGCCGCCGGGGCGACGCGGTGGCCCTGTTCCTGCGCTTTATCGGCACGCCCGCCGAGCAGGTCGACACCCTGCGCCGGGGGCCGGCCTGGCCGGGCCTGGAAGCCGTCGCGCCGACGCTGGCCTATGACCACGCCGCAATCATGGGCCCGTCCCTCTCGGTGCCGGCCGAACTGGCCGCGGGGGTCTCGGTGCCCGCCCTGGTGATGGCGGGCGACGCGGGCCTGGCGTTCATGCCCGACTCGGCCGAGGCACTCAGCCGGGCGATCCCGCGGGGCCAGCTGCGGATGCTGGCGGGCCAGACGCATCAGGTGAACCCGGGCGTGCTGGCCCCGATCCTGGCCGAGTTCCTGACCTAGCCCTGATCGATGCCGGTGGTGACCGAGCCCGCGGTGACGATGACCGGCCGGGCGCCGCTCCGGCTCGTCACGCCCTGATACCACCGGGTCGCGTAGCCGGCGTCTCCGCAGCCCGCGGTGAACTCGACCTGATACCGGCCCGCGGCCAGGCCATCGAGCTCGTAGCGGCCGCCCGCGGCGGTGATGGCCAGCGCCGTCGGCACCGGGCGCCCCGGCGCGAACGCGCCCACGCAGACCCCGACGTCGGCACTCGCGCCGGTGCTGACGGTGCCCGCTATCCCGCCGTCGGCGGCCAGCCGCACCCCGATGCCTGGCGTGGTCCGGCCCGCCCGGACCGGCACCGGGGTCGCCTGGGCCGCGGACGGCTGCCCGCCGAACCACTGCGGGGTCAGCGCCGCCGTGCCGACCAGGCACTCCGGAGT
>JBOHCO010000285.1:0-1299 GCA_050698895.1 Streptosporangiaceae bacterium | reverse complement strand
CGGCTTCCTGCCCTACTCGCACAGCCCGCACTACGACGCCGAGCCCGAGCGGCGGCCGCTGACCCACCGGCTGATCGCCTCGGGCGCGCTGCCGGACGGGTTCGCCACCGACAACGGCACCGGCCTGGTCTTCTACGGCACCGAGCTGCACGAGGCCTTCACCGAGGTCCCCGGTGCCACCGCCTACCAGATCACCCGCGGCCCAGACGCCCAAGCCCTGGAGAAAGCCCTGCCGACCCGGTTGTTGTAGTAAACCGACCCGGTCGTCGCAGCAAGGCGGACTTGCCGGGAGGGGTTAATCCGGCGGGGAGGGGCACGCAACAGCGGTCACCGCTCGCCAACCCAGCCCCGGTATGCCAGCCGCGACGGTCGGCGCAGCCGGCCCGAGCGGATGGCAGCGGGGGTCCGGGGGTGCCCCCCGGTCTGGGGGTCCGGTGGTTACCCCCCGGGATAAATCCCCCGGGCTAAATCAACTATCCACCCGAGACGGGTCGAGCTCGCTGGCGCCGGCCACGATGAAGTCGCGGCGCGGGGCCACCTCGCTGCCCATCAGGAGGCTGAAGATGCCGGTCGCCGCGGCCGCGTCCTCGATCCTGATCCGGCGCAGGGTGCGCTGTCGCGGGTCCATGGTGGTCTCGGCCAGCTGGCCCGCGTCCATCTCGCCCAGGCCCTTGTAGCGCTGCGGGGGCTCCTTGTGCCGCTGGTTCCGGCGGTCCAGCTCGAGCAGCTTGCGGTGCAGCTCGGCGTCGGAGTAGGTGTAGATGTACTTGGACTGCCCCTTGCGCGGGTGGGTCAGCTCGATGCGGTGCAGCGGCGGCACGGCCGCGAACACCCGGCCGGCCTCCACCATCGGCCGCATGTACCGGTGGAACAGCGTCAGCAGCAGGGTGCGGATGTGCGCGCCGTCCACGTCGGCGTCGGCCATGAAGATCACCCGCTGGTAGCGGGCGTTGTCCAGGTTGAACGCGCTGCCCGAGCCGGCCCCCAGGACCTGGATGATCTGCGCGCACTCGGCGTTCTTGAGCATGTCGGCCAGCGAGGCCTTCTGCACGTTGAGGATCTTGCCGCGGATCGGCAGCAGGGCCTGGAACTCCGAGTCCCTGGCCAGCTTGGCCGTGCCGAGCGCGGAGTCGCCCTCCACGATGAACAGCTCGCTGCGGTCATCGGCCGACCGGCAGTCGACCAGCTTGGCCGGCAGGGCCGAGTTGGCCAGGTTGTTCTTGCGCCGCTGGTTCTCCCGGTGCTCGCGGGCGGCGATGCGCGTCTTGGCCGCCGCCACCACCTTGTCCAGCACCGCGC
>JBOHCO010000284.1:0-6075 GCA_050698895.1 Streptosporangiaceae bacterium | reverse complement strand
CCGGCTCGGTGGAGATGGCGCCGACCATGGAGTACATCGAGCGCGCCTTCCAGGACGCCAGGGAGGGCCGGCCCGCGGCCCGGCCGTTCAGCGACGGCGTGATCCCCACCGCGTTCGACAAGTCGCTAACCCCCGATGGCACGCACATCATGTCGCTGTTCACCCAGTGGGTGCCGTCCGACTGGAGCGAGGAGCCGCACACCGCCGAGCTAGAGGCCTACGCCGACCGCATGATCGACTGCTACAACGAGCTCGCGCCCAACCTCAAGTCCGCCATCCTGCACCGGGACATCGTCGGGCCCTATGAGATGGAGCACGAGTACGGCCTGGTCGGCGGCAACATCTTCCACGGCGAGCTCTCCCTGGAGCAGCTGTTCCACATGCGCCCGGCCCCCGGCTACGCCGACTACCGGACCCCGGTGCCCGGCCTGTACTACGGCAGCTCCGCCACCCACGCCGGCGGCGGCGTCTGCGGGATTCCCGGCTGGCAGGCCGCGCGGGCCGCGATCGCGGACCGCAAGACCAGCAAGCGGTCGGGCCAGCTCCGCAAGGTAACCCGCCGGTCATGACGGAGCCGGACACTACTCGCTAACAAATGGCCGCCACCCTGGAGTCCATGCTCGCTGCGCGGAGCGTCGCGCTCGTCGGAGCGTCGCCCCGGCCGGGCTCGTTCGGGCAGCGGATGGTCGAGGAGGTGACCCGGAGCCCGTCCCGCCCCCGGGTTCACCTCATCAACCCCCGCTACGCCGAGATCGACGGGCGCCGGTGCCTGCCGTCGCTGGCCGACGTGCCCGAGCCCGCCGACCTGGTGCTGCTGGCCGTGTCCGACGGCCAGCTCGAGTCGCAGCTCGAGCTGGCCGCCGCCCGCGGCGACCGCTCGGCGCTGATCTTCGGTAACGCCTACGAGCCGGCGTCCGGGGACTCGCCCCCGCTCCGCGACCGGCTGGCGGCCA
This sequence comes from Streptosporangiaceae bacterium, assembly GCA_050698895.1. Taxonomy (GTDB): domain Bacteria; phylum Actinomycetota; class Actinomycetes; order Streptosporangiales; family Streptosporangiaceae; genus DASUBV01. The sequence continues at coordinate 5,122 of JBOHCO010000284.1, read as the reverse complement.
TCGCCAGGGACGCCGGGATGGCCATGTGCGGTGCGGGCTGCATGGGCTTCATCAACGTCAGCCGCGGCCTGCGGGCCATCGGCTACATCGAGGCCAGCCCCATGCCCGCCGGGCCGGTGGCCCTGGTCACCCACTCCGGCTCGGTGTTCTCCGCGCTGCTGCGCGCCCGCCGCGGCCTGCGCTTCTCGCTGGCCGTCTCCTCCGGCCAGGAACTCGTCACCACCACCCCGGCCTATCTGGACTACGCGCTCGGCCTGCCCGAGACCCGGGTGCTGGCGCTGGTGCTCGAGGCCATGCGCGACGCCGGACAGCTGACCGCCGTGCTGGCCGCCGCCGCCGAGCGGGACATCCCCGTCGTGCTGCTGACCGTCGGCGGGTCGGCCAGCGGTCAGGCCATGGTGGCCGCGCACTCCGGCGCGCTGGCCGCGGCCGACGGCGGCTGGGAGGCGCTGGCCCGCGCCTACGGCGTGCACCGCGTAGCTGACCTGGCCGAGCTCACCGACACCCTGGAGCTGTTCGCCATCGGCCGGCGCGTCATCCCGCCCGCGCTGGTCCGGCCCGAGCCGCCCGCCCAGCCGGGCGAGTCGCCCGCGGCCGCCGGGCCGGTGCTGGGCATCGCCACCGTGCACGACTCCGGCCTCGAGCGCGCGCACACCGCGGACGTCGCCGAGCAGCTCGGCGTGCCCTTCGCCGAGATCAGCCCGGCCACCACCGAGCTGCTGGGCAAGCTGCTCGACCCCGGCCTGCTGCCGACCAACCCGCTGGACGTCTGGGGCACCGGCGCCGACACCCGCGAGCTGTTCGCCGCCTCGCTGACCGCGCTGGCCGGCGACCCCTCGGTCGCCGCCGTCGCGCTGGCCGTCGACCTGGTCCACGAGCTGGACGGTGACCGCTCCTACCCGCTGGCCCTGCTCGACGCCTCGGTGCGCACCGACAAGCCGCTGGCCGTGCTGAGCAATCTCGGCAGCGCCATCGACCCCGAGATCGCCGGCTTGCTGCGCGAGAGCGGCGTCCCCGTGCTGGAGGGCACCAGGACGGGCCTGCTGGCGCTGCGCCACCTCATCGACCACGCCCGCCAGACGGCACTGGCTCCGCAGGCCAGCCCGCCCGGCCGGCCCGGCGGGCGCCCCGCGCGGCCCGACGTCGACCCGGACCGGCAGCGCCGGGCCCGCGAGCTGCTGGCCGCCGGGGTGACCGGGGGCGCGCCGCTGCTGGCCCTGCTGCGCGAGTACGGCATCCCGACCGTGGCCGTGCGGGCCGCCACCGACGAGGCCGGGGCGCTCGCCGCCGCCCAGGCGCTCGGCTACCCCGTCGTGCTCAAGACCGACGAGCCCGCCATCACCCACAAGTCCGACGTCGGCGGGGTGGTGCTGGGCCTGAATGACCCCGACGCCCTGGCCCTGGCCTACGCCGACCTGGCCGAGCGCCTGGGCCGGCGGGTGCTGGTCGGCCAGACCGCCCCGGCCGGGCCCGAGCTGGCCCTGGGCCTGGTCCGGGACCCGGGCCTCGGCCCGCTGGTCGTGGTCGGCGCCGGCGGCATCCTGGTCGAGCTGCTGGCCGATCGCGCCGTGGCACTCCCGCCGGTGGACGAGGCGCTGGCCGCCGAGCTGCTGGCCGGCCTGCGGGTCAGCAAGCTGCTGGCCGGAGTGCGGGGGGCGCCCCCGGCCGCGCTCGCCCCGGCGCTCCAGGCCATCACCGGCCTGTCCGCGCTGGCCGCGGAGCTGGGCGACGACCTCGAGGCCCTGGACGTGAACCCGCTCATCTGCGGCCCGGAGGGCGCCGTCGCTGTCGACGCCCTGGCCATCCCGCGCGACCGCCCATGATCACCTGACCCGCTCGCCGCCGGGCTACGCCGCCCATGATCACCTGCGCGCGGCGCCAGCCCGAACGACGTGGTTGGCCCGTTCACGTCGCTACAGCGACGTGGTTGGCCCGTTCATGTCGCTGGCGCGGGCTCGCGATGGCGGCGGGCCGGGCGATACCTGTTAATCCTGATCATTAGTGATCAGGTTGTTATCAGCTGTACGCATGTTCAGTCTTTTATGACCGGGATTGCGACCCCTACGCTCAGCGCGTGATGAACCGCCGCGGGCTGTCTCGCGCTCTCGCCGTGATCGGCATCCTGTCCTCCGTCGCCGCCGTCGTCCCCGCCACCGCCAGCGCGGCCACGACGGCCACGGTGGCCACGGCCCGCTCCGCCGCGCCCGGCCGGCCCGCGTCGACCACGCCCGCCGTGAGCGCCCAGGCCGTGAGCGCCCAGGCCGTGAGCCAGCTGGCCGCCTGGGCGGCGCTGGCCGGGCTGGGCGAGAGCTCCGGCCCGCTCACCGTGCCGAGCATGCTGGCCGCGAGCGCCGGGGCCGCAGCCCGGCCCGCGCCCGCGCTCAGCGCCATCACCGGGGTCGTCCGGGGCGGCGACAGGGTGGCCCTGACCGGGGCGTGCGTGACCGCCAGCGGGGACGGCCGCACGGTGTCGGTGATGACCGGGACCGGAGGCCGGTACGTGCTCCCCGGCCTGCGGCCGGGCGGCTACACCGTCAGCTACCAGGACTGCGCCCGCCCGGCCCGGTACTTCGAGCAGTGGTCCGGCGGCGCCGACCTGGCCGCGAACGCGGCCCGCGTGCTGGTCCGCGCCGGCACGCCGACCCGGCTCGCTCCGGTGACACTGCGCCTGACCAGCCCGGCCGCCGCGCGGTCGCTGGCCCGCCGGTCAGTGCTGACCACTTCGCGAGATGACACGGTCTCGGGCGTCGTCCGCAGCCGCTCCGGGCATGCGCTGGCCAATATCTGCGTCTCCGCCTTGATGAGTTCGAGGAACAGCGGGGAGGACGTAGGGGATTCCACCGGCCGACGCGGACGGTACGCCCTGCCGATCGGGTCCACCGGCAAGTGGCTGATTTCGTTCGGCAGCGGCTGCGGTAACCACGGCAATTACGCCCCGCAGTGGTGGCGCTATGCCTCGACCCCGCGCAAGGCCACCCGTCTGCACGCCCGGCCCGGCCGCCGCTTCCGCGGCATCGACGCCTCGCTGCGTCCGGGAGCCGAGATCTCCGGCGTGGTCCGATCCGAGCGCTCCGGGCAGCCACTGGGCCACGTATGCGTGGTGGCCACCGGCCTCGGCCCGATGAGCTCGGTGCTGGCCGAGGTCACCACCCGGGCCAACGGGTCCTACCTGATTGATGACCTGGGCACGGGCCAGTACCAGGTGCGGTTCGATCCGTTCTGCGGCCCGGCGGGCAACTACCTCAGCGCCAGCTACCCCCGGCCGGTCGCGGTCACCGACGGGAAGACCACCACCGGGATCAACGGCCACCTGGCCGCAGGCGGCGCGATCAGTGGCGTCGTGACCAGCCAGGCCACCACCGCGCCGCTAGCCAGGATCTGCGTCATGGTGACCGACGGCAGCACCGAGGCCTATGTGACCACCGGTCAGGCCGGCAGGTACTCCTTCCGCCACCTGCGGCCCGGCCGCTACTCGGTCACCTTCGCCGGCGGCTGCGGGAACTCAGGCAGCTACGCGCCTCAGTTTTACGACGGGCAGCCCAACGCCCAGGGTGCCACGCCGGTCGCGCTGGCGCCCGGCCAGGCCAGGACCGGCATCGACGCGGCCATGCTGCCGGGCGCGACCGTCACCGGCCGGGTGGCCACCAGCGCGGCCACCGGCCTGCCCGGCGTATGCGTGGCGCTGATCTCCAGCAACTACGCCGGCGGCGTGGGCCAGAACCCGCTGGCGGATCGGAACCTGGTGCTGGACTTGCCGGCCCTCCCGACCGCGGTCACCGGGCGCGGCGGCCGTTACCACCTGAGCAACCTGATGGCCGGCCGGTACTCCATCGAGTTCACGGGCGGCTGCGGCCACGGGACGGCCCGGTACGGGTCGCAGGTCTTTACGCCGCAGGGCCACGGCGCCGCGAACTGGGTCTGGGCCGGCGCCGGGGCCGTCACCGCGGGCGTGAACGTGACGCTGCGTCCCGGCGGGAGCATCACCGGCGTGGTCACCGGCCTGCGCGGCCGGCGGTTGTCCGGCGTCTGTGCGGTGGCCATTGACCCAGCCACCCAGGGACCGCTGGACCTGATGGCCTCCCCGGCGTTTTCTCGGCGCGGGGTCTACCGGATCACGGGCCTGGCGGCGGGACACTACGCGGTGGAGTTCGTGCCCTGCTCGGGTCAGCCGTATGCCGAGCAGTGGTACCGGCGGCAGTCCAGCCAGCCCGCTGCCACCCTGGTGCCAGTCCGGACCGGACGCCTGACCACGGGCATCAATGCCGCCATGACCAGCGGCGGCACGCTGACCGGGCGGATCGTCTCGGGTCGCACCGGCCGGTCCGCCGGGCCGGTGTGTGTGCTGGTCACCGGCCAGGCCGGGCGCATCGTGGCGGGCAGCGGGACCGCCGGGACCGGCCGGTACCGGATCATCGACGTGCCGCCGGGACGGTGGAACCTCGAGGCAACCCCGTGCCTGGGCCGCTCGCCGCTGGCCGGGATCACGGACCACGGCGTGCGGGTGCGCGAAGGCGCCACGCACGCGGTCGCCACGATCCGGCTGCCGCAGGCGGGCCGGCTGGCCGGGACGGTCGTGGGCGGCACGCCGGCGACGGGCCAGGCCGGCATCTGCGTGGAGGCGACGCCGATCACCGGCGACGGGACGATCGCCGCCGGGGTGACCGGCCGCGGCGGCCATTACACGCTGGGCGGCCTGGCGCCGGGCCGGTACCGGGTGCTGTTCACTCCGGAGTGCCTGGTCGGCACGGCGGCGCTGACCCCGCAGTGGTTCGGCGGGCAGCCGTCCGCGGAACGGGCGACGCCGGTGCCGGTCCGGGCGGGCCGGACCACGCTGAGCATCGGGGCGCGGCTGGCCGCCGACGGAGGGATAGCGGGCACCGTCAGCACCGGCGCGAGTGCCGATGGCAGAGGTAAAACTGGTCGCTGAGCTGGGCCGCACAAACGGGTCGAGCGCGTCACGACGGCTTCGCACCGCCGGGAGGGTACCCGGGGTGGTCTATGGCCACGGAATGGAGCCACTGTCACTGTCAGTAGTGGCGAGGGACCTGCGGCATGCTCTTTCGGTCCACGGGCTCAACCAGGTGCTGACCCTGGAGGTTGATGGGACCAATCACCTCGTCCT
>JBOHCO010000283.1:0-5402 GCA_050698895.1 Streptosporangiaceae bacterium | reverse complement strand
GTTTCGATGCCATCGATGACCCGGCTGCCGTGGCGCTGCTCGGCCTGCTCGGACCGGTGGCTGGCCGCCGAGTGCTGGACGTGGCCTGCGGTCACGGGCGCATCACCCGCGAGCTGGCCCGGCGCGGCGCCGGACGTGACCGGCATCGACATCTCCGGCGTGCTGATCAGCAAGGCCATGCAGGCCGAGCACGACGAGCCGCTCGGCCTCCGCTACCTCCACGCCGACGTGACCGCGCCGCACGCCGTCGGCGGCGAGTTCGACCTGGCGGTATGCAGCTTCGGACTGTCCGACATCGACGACCTCGACGCCGCGATCGCCGCGATCAGCGGCGTCCTGGCGCCCGGCGGACGATTTGCCTTCTCGATCCTGCATCCCTGTTTGGCCGGCGGCCCGGACATCTCCGGCTCCTGGCCGACCACCGGCAGCTACTACGACGAGGGACGCTGGACGGCCGAGTCGGCCCGCTCGACCCTGCGCCGCCAGGTCGGGGCCAGTCACCGCATGCTGTCCACCTATCTCGCCGCGCTGCGCCGCCATGAGCTGTGGCTCGACCAGCTCGCCGAGCCGCGCCCGCAGCCGGACTGGGACCCGGCCCACGAGGCCGACCGCCATCCCGTGTTCCTCGTGGCCCGGTCGGTGAAGCTGGCCGCGAGTCGGCCGTAGCCGGCACCTCCAGCGGTCGGCCAGGGGTTGACAGGGCGGCCGCGATGCGCGTTGATAACGTTGTCATCCTGGCGCAGATGGGTGGTATGCGGACATATGCCTGAGCAGCAGGACCATGTCTCCCGGCGGGCCTTTCTCTCGGCCAACGCCATGCTCCTGGCCGGGTTCGGCCTGGGCACCGTGATTCCCGGCACCGCCCTGGCCAGCACGCGACCTGGCTTAGCCGCGTCGGCGGCCGCCACTGATCTGGCCTTGTACCGGCCGGTGGCCGTGTCGTCCGCCGCCTACGGCCCCACGCCCGCGCAGTTTGCCGTCGACCGGCTGGCGCAGACCGGGCCACGCGGGACGGGGTGGCGGGCCGCAGGACCGGACCCCCAGTGGATCACCGTCGACCTGCAGGCGCCCTGCCAGGTCGAGTCCGTGGTCCTGGTGTTCGAGGCCCGGCTGACCGACGCGGCCTGGGTCCCGGCGACCGGCAGCAACCCCTACGCCAACACCACCGGCTGGGAGATCATGTCGAGCTGCGCCACCGCGTTCCAGCTCGACGTGTCCATGGATGGCACCACGTGGAGCACCGTCTACCAGACCACGACGGGTGCCGGCGGGGTCGTGCAGATCCCCCTGGCCCGGCCGGCGAGCGCGCGGTGGGTGCGCATGACCGCGACCCAGCAGTCAAACGACACCCCGCTGCAAGTCAACGGCTTCCAGGTCTACGGCACCAGCGAGCACCCCCGCCCGCCGGCAACGGGGTGGAGCAACTGGGGCAGCCAGCGCCCGGCGCCGGGGCCACCGCTGAGCGTCGCCCCCGACGGCACGGTGCCCATCGAGTCGGGCTGGGCGCTGACGCTTGATGCCTGGTCCGGGCCGGATGACGGCCGGACGCTGTCGACGAGTTCCGCGGATACCGCCGGATGGGTGAGCGCGACCGTTCCGGGGACCGTGCTGGCCAGCCTGGTCGAGCAGGGCCACTTCCCCGATCCGGTCGAGGGCTTCAACAACCTGCGCATCCCGGAGGCGCTCTCCCGGCACTCCTGGTGGTACCGGCGGTCCTTCGGCCTGCCGCCGGGCCTCGGCGGCGGCGCGGGCCGGCACGTGTGGCTGGAGTTCGACGGGATCAACCACCACGCCGAGATCTGGCTCAACGGGACCCAGGTCGGCGAACTCACCCATCCCTTCGCCCGCGGTGCCTTCGACGTCACCAGCACGCTGTCCGGCGGCGAGCAGGTGCTGGCCGTGCGGATCACCCCGATGCCCCATCCGGGCAGCCCCGGTGACAAGGGACCAAGCGGAGTCTCATTCCTCAACTCCAGCCTGGTGAGCCTCGACTTTCCCAGCTACATCTCGGTGTCGGGCTGGGACTGGATGCCGGCCGTGCGCGACCGGGTGGCGGGCATCTGGAACCACGTCCGGCTCCGCTCGACGGGGCCGGCCGTGCTGGGCGACCCGCGGGTGGACACGGCCCTGCCCGGCCTGCCGGACACCAGCCTGGCCGAGGTCACCGTCGTCGTCCCCGTCCGCAACGCCAGTGCCACCGCGCAGGCGGTCACCGTCAGCGCGGCCTTCGGCGACGTCCAGGTGAGCACCATGGTGTCCGTCCCGGGCGGCGGCGACACCGAGGTGACCTTCTCGCCGGCTGACTTCCCGGCCCTGCGCCTCAGCCATCCCCGCCTGTGGTGGCCCAACGGGTACGGCGACCCCGACCTGTACGACCTGGTCATGACGGCGAGCGCGGGCGGCGCGGAGAGCGACCGCCGGACCCGGCGCTTCGGCCTGCGGCAGCTCGACTACATCCTGCCCTCGCTGGTCATTGACGCCGCCACCGACCGTGGCACGCAGACCGAGAACTTCGACCTCCAGCAAGCCCGCTACCTGCGCATCCAGTGCGGAACCCGGGCCACCCAGTGGGGCGACTCCATGTGGGCGCTGTCGGTGTTCAACACCGCCTCGCCGGGCGCCGACCTCGCGCTGCACCAGACGGCCACGGCCTCCTCGGTCGACAACAGCAGTGACGGGCCGGGCAACGCCGTCGACGGCGACCCGGATACCCGGTGGTCGTCGGCGTATCAGGACAACCAGTGGATCCAGGTCGACCTGGGCTCGGTGACCAGCTTCAACCAGGTCGTCATCGTGTGGGAACAGGCCTACGCCCTCACCTACGTCATCCAGGTGTCCGACGACGGCGCGACGTGGACCGACGTGAAGTCGGTCAGCAATTCCACGCCGCTCCAGGTCAAGGTCAACGGGGTGCCCGTCTTCTGCCGCGGCGGCAACTGGGGCTGGGACGAGCTGCTGCGCCGCATGCTGCCCGACCGCATGGGCGACGTCATGAGCATGCACCGCGACATGAACTTCACCATGATCCGCAACTGGGGCGGCTGCAGCACCAGAGAGGAGTTCTACAGCGGCTGCGACGAGAACGGGATCCTCGTCTGGACCGAGTTCTGGGAGGGCGACGGGCTGTTCCCCGACCAGCAGAGCACCGGAGTGTTCCTCGACCAGGCCAGGGACACGATCCTGCGCTACCGCATCCACCCGTGCATCGCGGTGTGGTGCGGAGCCAACGAGAGTTCCCCGCCTGCGGCGGTCGACACCGGGCTGAGCCAGGCCGTGCGGCAGGTCGCCCCGGGGCTGCTGTACCACAGCGACTCGGCCGCCGGCGGCACCAGCAGCGGAGGCCCGTACGAGTGGGTCGACCCCACCCAGTACTTCTCCGGGATCTGGGGCGGCGGCGAGTTCGGGTTCCACACCGAGATCGGGCTGCCCACGGTCTCGGTCACCGAGAGCATGAGAGGCCTGATCGGCAGCACGCCAGACCCCGACTCGGATCTGCCGATCGACATCGACGCGGCCACTGACCGGGCCGCGCAGACCGAGAGCCTTCCCCGGCAGCACGCCCGCTACCTGCGGATCCAGTGCTACGAGCGGATGACCGGCTGGGGAGTGTCGATGTGGAGCCTGTCGGTGCTCGACTCGGCTTCCCCGGGCACCGACCTGGCGCTGGGCAAGACGGCGACGGCTTCCTCGGTGGACAACAGCAGTGACGGGCCCGGCAACGCGGTCGACGGCGACCCGGGCACGCGGTGGTCGTCGGCGTATGAGGACGACCAGTGGATCCAGGTCGACCTCGGCTCCGCTGTCACCTTCGACCAGGTCGTGATCGCCTGGGAGCAGGCCGACGCGCTGAGCTACGCCATCCAGGTCTCCGGCGACGGCACCACCTGGACCGATGTCAAGACGGTCCTCGATGGCGGCCCCTGGTTCCTGCACGACTGGTGCACGCAGGGCAACCAGCAGGTGGATACCTACCAGGCGGCGATCGAGACGCGGCTGGGCGCCGCGGCCAGCCTTGACGACTTCTGCACCAAGGCGCAGTTCGTGAACTACGAGAGCATCAGGGCGATGTTCGAGGCGTGGAACACGAGGCTGTGGGACGACGCCGCCGGCCTCATGCTGTGGATGTCCAACCCGGCGCACCACAGCACCGTCTGGCAGACCTACGACTATGACCTGGACGTCAACGGCACCTACTACGGGGCCCGCAAGGGCTGCGAGGCCGTTCACGTTCAGGCCAGCCTGACCGACTGGCAAGTCCTGGTCGCCAACCACACCCCCCAGACGCTGTCCGGCGCGACCGTCACGGCCGGGCTGTACGACCTGTCTGGCTCCACGCTCGCGGCACCCCAGACTCAGGCGGTCACGGTTGCCCCCTCTTCGGCCGCCCAGCTGTTCACGGTCGGCTTCGCGGCCTCGCTGCCCTCGCCGCACCTTCTCCGGCTCCGCCTGACGGACCAGCAGAACCAGGTGCTGTCGGAGAACCTGTACTGGCGGTACCGCGACGCCACGGACATGCAGGCGCTCAGCCAGTTGCCTCAGGTACCGGTCTCGGCCAGCGTCCGCGACGCCCAGGGCAGTGGCGGCCAGGGCAGTGGCGGCCAGGAGAATGCGCTCACCGTCTCCCTGCGCAACGACGGCCACGCGGTCGCGGCCATGGTCGTGCTGTCCCTGCGGGACCGGCGCTCGGGGCAGCGGGTGCTGCCCACCCGGTATAGCGAGAACTACCTGTGGCTGCTGCCGGGCGAGACCAGGGACGTCACCCTCTCGTGGCGGCACGGCCGGCCGATTGTCCCGCAGGTCCTGGTCAACGGCTACAACCTGCCGCGTCAGGCTTCCTGAGGGTGCGCCGGCTCAACCCTGCGGTTCGCGATGCGGGTCGCCGGCGCGGTGGTAAAGACTAGGGGCGTGGAATTCTTCTGCTATCACCGCGATCGGCCCGGCTCGGTGGAGTTGCGAGACGAGCTGCTGGAACAGCACTGGTCCTACATGGACCGATACCAGGCCGAGATGATCGCCCGCGGCCCGACCCTCGCCGACGACCGCGACACGCCCACCGGCAGCGTGCACATCGTCGACCTGCCCGATCCCGCGGCCGCCCGCGCGTTCGCCTTTGACGAGCCCGGCTGCCAGGCCGGCGTGTACCGGGACGTGCTGCTGAGGCGGTGGCGCAACCTGCTGGGGCGCACCATGTGGGACTTCCCCGGCGGTCGGGACGGCGGCAACCGGTACCTGGTGCTCGGCCTCGGAAGCGGGGAGGGCGCCGACCTCGCCGTGCCGCCCGACCGGGACGAGCTGGTCGCCTACGGGCCGCTGCTGGCCGATGACGGTGTCACCTGGCTGGGCACGGCGGCGCTGGTCCGCGCGCCGGACCCGGACACGGCCCGCGGCACCCTGACCCCGGA
>JBOHCO010000282.1:0-9247 GCA_050698895.1 Streptosporangiaceae bacterium | reverse complement strand
CCGTTGTGGTGCGTGCCGACGCGGCGGCCACGGCCCGGACCACAGCCGCCACATAGCCCCCATGCACACCACCAGCGGGCGATCAGGCTGTGGAGGGGCCGCCCTTCATGGGGCCCGCCATGATCGCGGAAATCGGTCAGCGACTATCGCGGACGGACTTCCGCGATCATGAGCCCGCGCCTTCCGGACCGCCGCAGCACGCGATCCGGCCGGCCGGCCGTGACCCAAGCCCCAGCCCGAGCCGCATCCCCGCTCAGCCCAGCCCGGCTTGATGGCACACATCGACACCGAGGCCGGGGTGGCACCAGCGGGACATCCACGATCGGCCTGGGTGCTAGGAGCGGGACTCGGCGTCCAGGGTGTCGGCGAAGACCTCGGCGACGCGGTCGAGTTCCGCCTCGGTGATCACGAACGGCGGCGAGACCTGGAGCGCGACTCCCCGCAGCAGCCGGGTGATGACGCCGCGCTGGCGAGCGCCCGCGACCAGGCGGGCGCCCAGCCCCGGGTCGGCCTCGCGGGCCTCGGGGGCCAGTTCCACCGCCGTGAGCAGCCCGATCCCGGACCGCACCTCGCTGACCAGCTTGTGGTCGGCCAGGGGCGCGAACTTGCCGGGCAGCACGGACTCCATCTCGGCCACCCGGCCGATGAGCTGCTCGCGCTCGAGCAGGTCCAGGTTGGCCAGGCCGACCGCGCACGCGGTGGGGTGCGACTGGTAGGTGTAGCCGTGGCGGAAGACCTCAGCCGTGCCCGGCCGCCAGAACGGCTCGGCTACCCGCGGGCCGACCAGCACCGCGCCGAGCGGGGCGTAGCCGGACGTCAGGCCCTTGGCACAGGTGATCATGTCGGGCTCGAGGCCGAACCGCTCGCTGGCGAACCAGTGGCCCAGCCGGCCGAACCCGCAGATGACCTCGTCGGCCACGAGCAGCACGTCCTGCTCGCGGCAGATCTCCTGGACCCGGGCCAGGTAGCCCTCGGGCGGGTAGAGGATGCCGCCGGCCCCGACCACGGGCTCGCAGAAGAACGCGGCCACCCGGTCGGCGCCGACCTGGCCGATGAGCTTCTCCAGGGCGGCCGCGTCGTCCCAGGGCACCTGCTCGACCTGGGAGACGAGCGGGCTGAACGCCTCGGTGTTGGCCGGGATGCCGCCCAGCGAGGTGCCGTAGGCGTTGACGCCGTGGTAGGCGTGCGAGCGGCCGATGATGACCTGCTTGCCGGGCTGGCCCGCCGCGCGCCAGTAGGCGCGGGCCAGCTTGGCCGCGGTGTCGATAGCGTCGGAGCCGCCGCCGGGGGTGAAGAAGACCTTGGCGTCCGGGATCGGGGACAGCTCGCTGATCCGCTCGGCCAGCGCCTCGGCCGGGCGGTTGGAGAACACATCGAAGACCTGGTAAGCGGCGATCTCGCGCTGCTGCGCGGCGGCGGCCTCGGCGATCTCGGCCCGGCCGTGCCCGACGTTGCAGTACCAGAGGCTGGCCAGGGCGTCGATGTAGCCGCGTCCCTCGGCGTCGTAGACGGTCGATCCCTCGCCGCGGACGATGGTCACCACGCCGTTCGCGGCCAGGCCGGCCATGTTGGCGTAGCCGTTCCACATGGCGGGCGGCCGCGGCCCGCGGCCCGTCTGCGCCGTCCCAGTCTGCTCTGTCACAGCCTCATCCCCTCCGGACCCGTCAGCCCGTTTGCGCACGGTAGCGTCACTCAATCTAGCGCGCGGCGGCCTGGCCTGATCAGGTGGCCAGGATGGCCGAGCTAGTCAGGACGGCAAACGAGGCGGCCGGCATGGTGACCGTGGTCTCGCCGGGCCGCACGCCAGGGCGCGAGGCCGCCAGCACCTCCACGGGCGGTCTCGGGACGGGGATCTCCAGCGGCACCTCGGCCAGGCTGGCCATGATCAGCAGCCCGCCCCGCGCGGCGACCAGCCACCGGGCCTCTTCGTCGTAGCTGACCTCGACCCGGTCCAGCCAGGGATCGGTCAGCTCGGGCCGCGAGTGCCGCAGCGCGATCAGCTCGCGGTACCAGGCCAGCAGTTCGGCGTGCGGGTCGCCGGCCGGCTGCGACCAGTCCAGCTTGGAGCGCAGGAACGTCTTGCGGTCCTGCGGGTCCGGCACGTCGGCGGCGTTCCAGCCGTGCGCCGCGAACTCCGCCCGGCGGCCGTCGGCCACCGCCTTGGCCAGCCACTCCTCGGTGTGGTCGGCGAAGTACAGCCACGGCGTGTCCGCTCCCCACTCCTCGCCCATGAACAGCATGGGCGTGAACGGCGCGGTCAGCACGAGCCCGGCGGCCACCCTGACCAGACCCGGCGGCACCAGGTCGCTGATCCGGTCGCCGACCGCCCGGTTGCCGACCTGGTCGTGGTCCTGGCCGTAGCCGATGAACCGGTGGGCCGGCGTGCGCGGCCGGTCGACCGGCCGCCCGTGCGTCCGGCCCCGGAACGTCGACCAGGTGCCGTCGTGGAAGAACACCCGGGTCAGGGTCTTGGCCAGCGCGGCCATCGAGCCGAAGTCGACGTAGTAGCCCTGCCGCTCGCCGGTCACCGCCGCGTGCACCGCGTGGTGGAAATCGTCGCTCCACTGACCGCCGATGCCGTACCCGCCCGCCTCGCGCGCCGTCACCAGCCGCGGGTTGTTCGAGTCCGACTCGGCGATCAGCAGCAGTTCGCGGCCCAGCGCGGCGCTCAGCGCCTGCACCCGGCCGGCCAGTTCCTCCAGCAGGTGCAGCGCCCGGTTGTCGGCCAGCGCGTGCACCGCGTCCAGCCGCAGTCCGTCCAGGTGGTAGTCGCGCAGCCACATCAGCGCGTTCTCGATCACGAACGCCCGGACCTCGTCCGAGCCCGGCTGGTCCAGGTTCACCGCCGGGCCCCACGGCGTGGTGTGCGCGTCGGTGAAGTACGGCCCGAAGTCCCCCAGCCGGTTGCCGATGCCCACGTGGTTGTAGACCACGTCGAGCAGCACCGCCAGCCCGCGGGCGTGGCAGGCGGCCACGAGCCGCTTCAGCCCGTCCGGCCCGCCGTAGGGCTCGTGCACCGCCCACAGCCCGACGCCGTCGTAGCCCCAGCCCCGCTCGCCGGGGAACGCCGCGACCGGCATCAGCTCCACCGCGTCGACGCCGAGGCGGGTCAGGTGGTCCAGCCGCTCGATCGCGGCGTCGAAGGTCCCGTCCGGCGTGAACGTGCCCACATGCAGTTCGTAGATCACCGACCCGGCCAGCGGGATGCCCCGCCGGCCCCGGTCGGCCCAGGCGAACGCGCGGTGGTCGTAGCCCCGGCTGGGGCCGCCGACGCCGGCGGGCTGCCACGGCGAGCGCGGGTCCGGCAGCCAGTCCCCGCCGTCGAGCCGGAACCAGTAGTCGATGCCGGCGCCCGGTCCGGGCACGTCGGCCACCCACCAGTCGCCGTCGTCGGGGGCCATGCGGTGCGCGGTGCCGCCCACTTGGACCTCGACCCTGGCGGCTGCGGGCGCCCACACGCGATACACGGTCACCAGGGCACCCAATCACAGCGTTTGCGTGCCGGTCGCAGCCACCCGGCTCATGGACGGCAGCACAGTGCACCCCCGACGGTGCACCCGACGGTGCGCCCGCGGCCGACCCTCATAGGATGCGTTCCATGCCGGACGCCTCGCCCCGCCCCGAGCCGTTCAACCCGCAGGCCGCGCCCGCGGCGCTCGAGGACCTGCGCGCGCGACTGCGCGCCACGCGCTGGCCGGACGCCCCGCAGGACGCCGGGTGGTCGCTCGGGACCGATGTCGGCTACCTGCGCGAGCTCGTCGCCTACTGGGCCGACGGCTTCGACTGGCCAGCTCAGGAGGCGGCGCTCGGGCGACTCCCCCGTTTCCGCGTCCGGCTCGGCGGCCTCGGGATCCACTTCGCGCACGTCCGGGCCGTCGCGCCGGCCGGGCCCGTCCTGCCGCTGGTGCTCAGCCACGGCTGGCCGGACTCGTTCTGGCGCTACGCCAAGGTCGTCCCCCTGCTGACCGACCCCGGTGCGCACGGCGCCGACCCGGCCGACGCGTTCGACGTGGTCGTGCCCGACATGCCGGGCTACGGGTACTCCGACGCCCCGCTCGGGCCGCCTCTGAATTCCATCGCCGTGGCCGGCCTGTGGGCCGAGCTGATGACGGTCCTCGGCTACCCGCGGTTCGGCGCGGCGGGCGGGGACATCGGCAGCCACGTGAGCCGCTACCTCGGGCTCGACCACCCCGACCGGGTCGTGGCCGTCCACCGCACCGACGCTGGCGTGCCCGTCTATACCGGCGACCCGGCCGACCTCGCGCCGCAGGAGCGCGCCTGGTTCGAGCAGATCGCGGCCTGGGGCGCGGCCGAGGGCGCCTACGGGGCCATGCACCGAACCAAGCCCCAGACCGCCGCCGTCGGCCTAACCGACTCGCCGGCCGGGCTGGCCGCGTGGATCGTCGAGAAGCTCCGGGCGTGGAGCGACTGCGACGGCGACGTGGAGCGCAGCTTCACCAGGGATGAGATCCTCACCAACGTCACGCTCTACTGGCTCACCGCGACCATCGGCTCGTCGATGCGCATGTACCACGCGAACGCGGCGATCCCGCTCGCGCAGCACGCCCGCCGGGTCGAGGTCCCGTCCGGCTTCTCGCTTTTCCCCGCCGAGATCGTCCGCCCGCCGCGGGCGTGGCTGGAGCGGACCGCGAACGTCGTCCGCGTGACCGAGCCGCCGCGCGGCGGGCACTTCGCGCCATTCGAGGAGCCCGGGCTCTACGCGGAGGAACTGCGCGCGTTCTTCCGCCCCTACCGGGCCGGGGCGACGGGCTGAGGACGCCGGGGCGGGCGCCCCGGTCACCCCGCCTCAGGCGGGGATGAGCAGGGCGACCGGCAGCTGGCGGGTCAGCTGCTCCAGCGACAGCCGCGTGCCCGGATGGACGGTTCCGGTCAGCGCGTCCCGCCACCCGGCGGAGCCCGCCGGGACCGCGGGCATGGACAGCACGGTCCCGGACCAGCCGCCGCGCTCGCGCAGGCCCGCCGGCTGCCTGGTGGCCACGGTGACCGCTGCTCCGCCCCGGGCGAAAGCCAGCACGTGCCCGGCGGCCGACCCGCTGGCGGTCAGCGGCTCGTACGTCCCGGCGAACCAGTCCGGGTTTTCGCGGCGCAGCCGCAGCGCCCGCGAGGTGATCAGCAGCTTGTCGGCGTCCAGGCCCGCCTCGCCCGAGGCGCCTGAGCCAGCGTCGTCCAGCGCGGCCAGCAAGGCTGCCCGGCGGGCGAAGTCCACCGGCCGGCGGTTGTCGGGGTCGGCCAGCGAGAAGCTGCCCAGCTCGCAGCCCTGGTACAGGTCAGGGACGCCGGTCATGGTGAGCTGGACCAGCTTGGCGCCGAGCGAGTTGACCCGCGCGTCCGGCTGGATGCGGGCCACGAAGCCGGCGATCGACCCGGCCAGCCCGGCGTCGGCGAGCACGGCACGGGCCAGGCCGGCCACCGCGTCCTCGTAGGTGGTGTCCTGGTCGGTCCAGGAGGTGCGCGTCTTGGCCTCGCGCATGGCCTTGCACAGGTACTCGGTCAGCCGGCCCGGCTCGATCGGCCACGCGCCGGCCAGGGTCTGCCACATCAGGTACTCGGTGTCCGGCTCCGGCGACGCCCCCAGCGCCCGGGCGCGCTCGTGCCAGTCCGCCACCGCGGCGGCCCACTCGCCCGGGCGCTCGGTCAGCACGGTCAGCCGGGCCCGCAGGTCCTCGCCGCGCTTGGTGTCGTGGGTGGACAGCGTGGTCATGGTGGCCGGCCAGCCGGCGGCCAGCCGGGCCGCGAACGCGTGAAAGGCCGCCGGGCTGAGGCCGAGCCGGCCCGGCTCGCCGCCGACCTCGTTGCGGGCGATGAGCCGCGACCAGCGGTAGAACGCCGTGTCCTCGACGCCCTTGGCCATGACCGGGCCGCAGGTCTGCTGGAACCGCACGGCCAGCTCGGCCCGGGCCGCGACCTCGGTCCCAGGGTCGAGCAGCACGACGCGCAGCGCGTCGAGCACCGGGTGCAGCGGGCCGGGCAACTGCTCACGGACCCGGTCGGCGGCGGCCGTCAGCACCGCCGCCGACTCGGCCGGCGGGGCCTCGCCGGGCACCACGTAGGCCCGGTAGACCGGGACGGCGCAGACCAGCTCGGCCAGCACCGCGCGCAGGTCGTCCGCGCTCGCGTCGGTCAGCGCCGGATCCCCGGTCCGGGCCGCGACCCGGGCCAGGCGGCTGATCTCCGCGGCCAGCGAGCCGCAGGCGATCTCCCGCTTGGCCGCCGCGGCCACCGGCTCGAACTCGCCCGGCCCGCCCGTGAAGCGGACGTACCCGGCGGTCAGCGGGCCTGCTCCGGCGGGGTCGGTGAACACCCCGCCGATCCGGCCCAGCGCGTCGTAGCCCGTGGTGCCCGCGCAGTCCCAGTCGGCGGGCAGCTCCTCGGCCCCGGTCAGGATCTTCTCGGTAACAACCCAGCCGCCGCCGGTGGCCTCGGCCAGCCGCCGCAGGTAGCCCCTGGGGTCGGCCAGCCCGTCCGGGTGGTCGATGCGCAGGCCGTCGATGAGCCCTTCGTGGTACAGGCGCAGCAGCACGTGGTGGGTGGCCGCGAAGACATCCGGCGCCTGGACCTGGACCCCGATCAGCGTGGTGACGTCGAAGAACCGCCGCCAGTTGAGCTCGGCGGAGGCCCGGCGCCAGTCGGCCAGCTCGTAGTGCTGCGCGCCGAGCAGGTCGTCCAGCGGCCGGCCAGCGGTGCCGGGCGCCAGCGGCAGCTCGTGCTCGAAGTACCGCAGCACCGGCTCGCCGCCGGCCCGGTCCACGGTGAGGTCGGCGGCGCAGTCGGCGACCGGGCCGCCCAGGATCGGCAGCAGCAGCCGGCCGCCGCGGGCGGCCCAGTCGATGTCGAACCAGTGCGCGTACCGCGAGCCAGGGCCGCCGGCCAGCACCGACCAGAACTGACGGTTGAGCGACTCCGGCGCGCCGATGCCCATGTGGTTGGGCACCACGTCCGCCACCACGCCCAGGCCGTGGCGGCGGAACGCGGCGACCATGGCCCGGAACCCGTCCTCGCCGCCCAGGTCGTCGCTGACCCGCGAATGGTCCACCACGTCGTAGCCGTGCATCGAGCCCGGGGCGGCCTGGAGGATGGGCGACAGGTACACGTGGGTCACGCCCAGCGCGGCCAGGTAGCCCGCGACGGCGGCCGCGGCCGCGAACCCGAAGTCGCGGTGCAGTTGCAGCCGGTAGGTCGCGCCGGGCCGGTCAGCCACGACGCTGGCGCAGGACCTGGAGCGAGCGGCTGCCCACCTCGATCGAGTCGCCGGGCCGTGCGGTCGGCTCGGCCGGGACCGTCTCTCCCTCGGCCGCCTGGCCGGCCACGGTGTCGAGCATCCGGGTCCACTGCTCGCCATAGCGGGCGGGCGGGATGGCGAACTTGAGGTCGTTCTCGCTCGCGTTGAATAGCAGCAGGAACGAGTCGTCGCGGACCGGCTGCCCGCGCGGGTCGGGGTCGCTGATGCCGTCGCCGTTCAGGAACACGGTCAGCGACTTGGCGAAGCCGGCCGACCAGTCCTCGTCGGTCATCTCCTCGCCGCCGGGGGTGAACCAGGCGATGTCCCCGGCCTGGTCGTGCACCCCGGAGATGGGCTCGCCCTGGAAGTACCGGCGCCGCCGGAACACCGGGTGGCTCATCCGCAGGCTGATCAGCGCGCGGGTGTACTCCAGCAGCGGCTCGCCGGCGTCCGACGGCTCGGGCCAGGCCAGCCAGGAGATCTCGTTGTCCTGGCAGTAGGCGTTGTTGTTGCCGCGCTGGGTGCGGCCCAGCTCGTCTCCGGCCAGCAGCATCGGCACGCCCTGGGACAGCAGCAGGGTGGCCAGGAAGTTGCGCTGCTGGCGGGCCCGCAGCGCGCTGATCGCCGGGTCGTCGCTGGGACCCTCGGCCCCGCAGTTCCAGGACCGGTTGTCGTCGGTGCCGTCGTGGTTGTCCTCGCCGTTGGCCTCGTTGTGCTTGTGGTCGTAGGACACCAGGTCGGCCAGCGTGAACCCGTCGTGGGCAGTGACGAAGTTGATCGACGCCACCGGGCTGCGGCCGTCGCTCTGGTACAGGTCGCTGGAGCCGGTCAGCCGGGAGGCGAACTCGGGCAGCGTGGCCGACTGGCCGCGCCACAGGTCCCTGACCGTGTCCCGGTACTTGCCGTTCCACTCGCTCCACAGCGGCGGGAAGTTGCCCACCTGGTAGCCGCCGTCGCCGACGTCCCACGGCTCGGCGATGAGCTTGACCTGGGACACGATGGGGTCCTGCTGGACCACGTCGAAGAACGAGGACAGCCGGTCCACCTCGTGGAACTGCCGGGCCAGCGCGGCGGCCAGGTCGAACCGGAAGCCGTCCACGTGCATCTCGATGACCCAGTAGCGCAGCGAGTCCATGATGAGCTGGAGCACCTGCGGGTTGCGCATGAGCAGGCTGTTGCCGGTGCCGGTGGTGTCCATGTAGTACTGCGGGTCGTCGTCCACCAGCCGGTAGTAGGCGGTGTTGTCCAGACCCCGGAACGACAGCGTCGGGCCCAGCTGGTTGCCCTCCGCGGTGTGGTTGTAGACCACGTCGAGGATGACCTCGATGCTGGCCTCGTGCATGGCCCGGACCATGGCCTTGAACTCCTGGACCTGCTGGCCGCGCTGGCCCGACGCCGCGTAGGCGTTGTGCGGCGCGAAGAACCCGATGGTGTTGTAGCCCCAGTAGTTGGACAGCCCGCGCTGCTCCAGCCCGCTGTCGCTGACGAACTGGTGCACCGGCATCAGCTCGATGGCCGTGATGCCCAGCTGCTGCAGGTGCTCGATGATCGCCGGATGGGCCAGGCCCAGGTAGCTGCCCCGCTCCTCCTCCGGCACCGCCGGGTGCAGCCGGGTCAGGCCCTTCACGTGCGCCTCGTAGATCACGCTGTCGTGGTACTGGGTGCGCGGCGCGCGGTCGCCGCTCCAGTCGAAGTAGGGGTTGATCACCACCGAGCGCGGCACGTGCGGCGCCGAGTCGGCCTGGTTGCGCAGGCTGGGGTCCTGGAACTGGTAGGAGAAGACGGCCGGGTCCCAGCTCACGCTGCCCTCGACCGCCTTGGCGTACGGGTCGAGCAGCAGCTTGGCCGGGTCGCAGCGCTGCCCGGCGGACGGATTGTACGGCCCGTGCACCCGGTACCCGTAGCGCTGGCCGGGGCTGACGCCGGGCAGGTAGCCATGCCAGACGAACCCGTCCACCTCGCGCAGTTCGACCCGGCTCTCGGTCCCGTCGTCGTCGAACAGGCACA
>JBOHCO010000281.1:0-11681 GCA_050698895.1 Streptosporangiaceae bacterium | reverse complement strand
TGCCCTCGCTCAGGAACGGGTGGTCCTCCGTGAGCCGGCGGGCTGCCGCCAGGTCCGCGGCCGCGTCGCGGGTGCCGAACGGCGCCCCCGCGTCGGTCAGCGCCGCGCCGCAGCGCTGCATCCACGCGCCCCAGGCGCGCATCTGCTCCTCGGACTCCTCGGGCGTGAACTGGTCCATCGGCCGGGCCGGACCGCGGTACAGGAACAGGTACTTGCTCATGGCGTAACTCCCCTCGCGACGCACTTGGATATGCGGGACCCGCGCGATGCGCGTCCTACCTATCCGACGGACGGCCCGGCCCGGATCGACAGGCCCGGGGGGAGACCGGCCCGGATTCGCTCAGACGGGCACGGCCGCGCCGTTGACCAGGGCGGCGCCGGGGGAGGCCAGGAACAGGTAGCTGCGGGCGATGTCCGGGATCTTGGGCCAGGCCTCGTGCCGGGCGTCCGGCATGGCCGCCCGGTTGGCCGGGGTGTCGATGATGCTCGGCACGATGCAGTTCACCGTGACGCCGGTCCCCCTGGTCTCCTCGGCGGCCATGGTGACCAGGTGCAGGACGCCGAGCTTGCTGACCGAGTAGGCGAACCCCGAGCCCTTGCTGACCACGCCGGCCCGGCTGGCGGTATGGACGATCCGGCCCTCGCCGGCTGGCTGCATGACCCGCAGCGCGTGCTTGGTCACCAGGGCCGCGCTGACCAGGTTCAGGCTGAGCTGGCCGGTCAGCTCAGCCGGGTCCAGCTCGGCCAGCGGCCGGTGGCCGGCGAACCCGCCCACGGTGTTGGCCACGGCCCAGAGCGGCGCCGCGGCGTCGAACAGCGTGCCCAGCGAGGCGTCGTCCAGGACGTCGGCCGCGGCGTAGCGCACCCCGTCCAGCCGCCGGGCGGCCGGCGGCTCGGCCCGGTCGACCCCTGTGACCTCGGCACCTGCCGCGCGGAACGCCTCGGCCACGCCCGCGCCGAGCGCGCCCGCGGCCCCGAACACCAGCACCCTCCGGCCGGCCAGACTGTCATCGCTCATGCTGGACCCCTCCGCTTCGCTTGTCGTGCTCTGACCGCCGCTGACCACCAGACCGCACCGTGATTTACCCCGGTGGCAGGTCCAGCGACGCGACCAGGTAGGCCACCCCGAACGGGTCGCCCGCGTACCGGATCTCCACCCGCGGCCGCGTCCCGGCCAGGGCGCCGGCCAGCACCTGCCAGGCCGGCCGGCCCGTCGCCATCAGCTCGCGGGCCAGGGCCGGGTCGATGGCCAGGAGCGCGTCCAGGTCGCCGTCGCGCACCGCCTGCTCCACCCCGGCGTCGAACGGCGCGCTCCGCTCGTCCAGGTGGCCGGGCGCGCGCCGCCCGCGCCGCGCGCTGCCGTCGGCCATGACCAGCAGGGCCACCCGCCCGGCCCGGCCGGCCAGGTCGGCGCCCAGCTCGGCGCACCGCTGCGCCGGGTCGTCCGGGCTGACCGACTGAAGGACCCGGCGCCCCTGATATCCGGCCAGGTCGAGCAGGCCCGCGCCCAGGCCCAGGGGCGTCGGCACGGGCGGCCCGGCGCCCGGGCCGAGCATCGGGGCGTAGGCGGCCAGGTCCAGCCGCCCGCCCGGGTCCCAGTCGGCGGTCTTCTCGGCCGCGCCGACCACCGCGACCACGTCAGGGCGACTGGCCAGCAGTCCGGCGGCGGCCTGGCGGCACGCCTCGCGCAGGTCGGGGACGACGGGGTCGGCGCCAGTCAGCTCCCTGGCCAGCAGCGGGGGCGCCGGGCACAGCGCGGCAGCGGTGATCATCGGCTAGGCCAGCCCCCGCACTGCACGGGCCGGGGGCCGGTCGCCCCGGATCGACGCGACCATGTCCAGCACCTGCCGGGTCTCCAGGACCTGGTGCACCCGGAAGATCCGGGCGCCCAGCCAGGCCGAGACCGACGTGCTGGCCAGCGTGCCGGGCAGTCGCTCCTCCGGCGGCACGCCCAGCGTCTCGCCCACGAAGTCCTTGTTGGACAGCGAGACCAGCACCGGCCAGCCGGTCGCCGTCATGTCGGCCAGCCGCCGGGTGACCTCCAGCGAGTGCCAGGTGTTCTTGCCGAAGTCGTGGGCCGGGTCGATGACGATCCGGGCCGGGTCCACCCCGGCCCGCCCGGCCCGCTCGGCCAGCGCCAGCGTCCGGTCCAGCACGTCCGCCATGACGTCGGCGTAGGCCACCCGGAAGGGGCGGGTCCTGGGCGTCTGCGGGCCCGCGTGCGAGCAGACCACCCCGGCCCCGGCTTCGGCCGCCACCTCGGCCAGCCGGGTGTCCAGGCCGCCCCAGGAGTCGTTGATCAGGTCGGCGCCCGCGGCGCAGGCCGCCCGGCCCACCTCGTGCCGCCAGGTGTCCACGCTGATGACCACGTCCGGGTAGGCACCGCGCACCGCGGCGATGAACCCGGCCGTCCGGCGGATCTCCTCGCCCGCGTCCACCTCCGAGCCTGGCGCGGCGGGCACGCCGCCCACGTCGATGATGTCGGCCCCCTCGGCCATCACCTGATGCACCCGGTCCAGGGCCGCGTTCTCGTCCCAGGTGATGCCCGGCTTGTAGAACGAGTCGGGGGTCCGGTTCACGATCGCCATGACCAGCAGCTGCCGGGGGCCGAACTCGTGCCCGCCCAGCCGCAGCACGTCCTGCTGGCGCGGCGGCTCCGGCGGCCGCGCGGGCTCCGGCCCGGTCACGAGCCGCCGCCGGCCTGCTCGGCCACTGAGGCGGCGGGCGGCCGCTCGTGGGTCGGCACTGGCCGCAGCCGCGCGCTGACCCCGCCCTCGTCCCGCACGAACTGGCGCAGCACCGCCTCTTCGGGCAGCCGGGTCCCCGGCCGCCTGCGCTCGGCCACGACCAGCAGCTCGGCGGCCATCAGGGCCAGGTCATGGTTGGCCTGGTGCCGGTGCGCCCGGGTGCCCAGGTCGACCTGGGCCAGCGCGTCCAGGCCGTACCGGGACACGGTGTCCATCAGGGTCGCCAGCTCCACCCCGTAGCCGACCGGGATGCACAGCGACTCCATCAGGCTGCGGCGGGCCGCCCACTCCCCGGCCAGCGGCTGGACCACGCCGGACAGCTCCGGCCACCAGAGGCTGAGCAGCGGGCGGGCGACCAGCTCGGTGACCCGGCCGCCCTCGGTCGAGGTGGAGCCGTCGGACTCGGTGCGAACCCGCGCGTAGAAGCCCTTGACCAGCCGGACCTGCTGGTCGGCGAGCAGCGGCCCGATCAGCCCGGTGACGAAGTGCGGGCCCCAGCGGGTCAGGTCGGCGTCCACGAAGACCAGCAGATCACCGCTGGTGACCAGGAGGGACTTCCACAGTGCCTCGCCCTTGCCGGGGTAGCTGCCGAGCGCCGGGGCCACCTCGCGGGCGGCGTGGACGGTCGCGCCCGCCTCGGCCGCCACCCTGGCCGTGGCGTCGGTCGAGTCGGAGTCCATCACGACCAGCTCGTCGACCAGGGGCGTCTGGCTGACCAGGGTCCGGGACAGGGCGCTGACCACGCCCGCGACCGTGCGTTCCTCGTTCCGGGCCGGGATCACCACGCTGATCCGGGTGCCCTGGCGCTGCTTCAGCTCGACCAGGTCATCCGCGGGCCAGTCCGGCCAGCGTGAGGTCCGGCGGCGGTACCAGGACTGCTCCAAGTCCCCCATTCCCGCCGCGGTCTCCTTCCTCGTGCCGCTCCTGGCCCCAGCGCGCCCGGTCCGCCATCCAGTCCCGGATGCGGGCCCGGCTGCGCCTGCGGCCAGCCTAACGCGGTGCCCCCCGGCTCCCGGCGGGGGTCCGGCCGCGTGGTCAGGAGCCGGGCCGCCAGGTCGGCGGCCGCCCGCAGGGGGGTCAGGTCCAGCACGTTCCACAGCGGCCACAGCAGGTCCACGTGCCGGTCGTCCTGACCAGGCCCGGTCGGGCCCTTCTCGGTCGCGTAGAAGTGCCGGATCTCTCCGCCGGAGCGGGTGAACACGTTCAGCACCGAGCGCTGCTCGCCGTCCGCGGTCTCGGCCAGGTAATCCCGGTTGTAGCTGGTGCCGGCCGACGACAGCAGGCGCAGCCGGTCCCAGCCCCGGTCCCGTGCGTAACCGCGGACCCGCTCCAGCGGCGAGCTGGCCACGACGCCCAGGCTCACCTGCCGCGCGATGTCCGGGGCCGAGCCGTTCAGCGCGTCGACTGTTCGGCGGCCCGGACACCCTGGTCCTGTACAGCTTCATGTACGGGCCGCTGATGGAGGAGGCCTGCCCGATGTGCACCTCGCTGGCCGGGAAGCTGGTTATCGGTCATGACCCTGCTCCTTAACGTTCCGGGGCGCCCGGTACCTGGGTGTCCGCGGCGGGGCTGGCGGCCAGCCGGGCGGCCAGGACCTGCGGCCGGCCGAGCGGGGGCCGTTGCGCTGCGGCCATGGTGCCATCCTGGCCGGCCCCGGCCCGGCTGGCCGCTCGATCCCGGTCGGCTACCAGGCCGCGCTCAGCACGCCGGGCGTCCAGGGTATCGGCGTGTAGTGGTGATCCTGGAGGACCCCGGCACTGGCGCCGCCGTCGGTGCCGGTCACGATGAGTGTCTGCCCCGACGCGCTGGTCCACAGCACCTGCTCGAAGCTGCCCTGGCGGACCGGCAGCTCGTTGAGCACGGCCGTGGGCCGGCCGGTCGTCGCCGACAGCCGGATCAGCTCCTGGCTGGTCCTGACGCCGCCCCCGCGCCCCTTGGTCGTGATCTGCCTGACCGCCACGAGGGCCTGCTCATCGGGGGTGAGTACCACCTCGCGCCAGTCCGGGAGCGCCTTGATGACCGCTTCGCTGACCGGGCGGCTGTCGGCCATCAGGTCGGCGCCGGGCGCGGCGGTGTTCAGCAGCCGGACCGAGCCGGCCCCGGCGACGGCGAGCGTCCGCCCGTCGGTCGACCAGGAGAGCCAGCCGTTGCCGCCAGCGGTGCCGTAGCCGGTGACCGCGCAGCCCGGGCACTGGGGCGATCCGGCCCAGGCGCGCTGCGCTCCGGTGGCCAGGTCGACGACCTGGAGCTCCCGTGGGAAGTCGGGGCCCACGGCCGCGGCCAGCTGGCGGCCGTCCGGTGACAGGGCCAGGTCCCAGGTCTGGGTGCCCTTGGCCAGGTCGGACACGGGCAGCGCGGCAAGCTGGGCCCGGCTGGCCGGCGCCCGGCGGGCCGGGTGGATGTGCAGCACGAACAGCCGCTCCGCGGGCGCCGCCGGGAACCGCTCGGCGACCAGCACGAACGTGCGGTCGTCGCGAGCCGCGGTGACCATGGTGAAGGTGTCGTACGGCCGCGGCGGGCGGACCGTCGCGATCGTCGCTCCGGTCGCGGTGGACCGGACCACGGCGCTGGCCCGGGGCCGGGACTTGACCCGGCTGAGGCCGGCCGCCAGGGTCAGCGCGACGTAGTACCGCGGCACCGCCGACGTGAGGCTGGCCACCGGCGTGGCCGGCGCCCGGGCCCCGAGTGCCGACAGGTCGTCGCCGCTCCCGTGGCGGTGCAGCACGCTGCCCAGGCTCGCGGCCGCGCCGACCACCACGGCGACCATGACGGCCGAGCTGGTCACCGCGGCCCAGGTCCGGGCCCGGCCCGCGGCCGGGGGCGCGGGCTGGCGGGTGAGCCAGGTCCGGCGGCGCCGGGCCGGGAGGATCAGCGGGGGCACCGAGTCGGCCGGGACCTCATCGGCGATCTCGCGGAACGCCCCGCGCAGGCTGTCCTCGATGGACCTCACACCGCCTCCTTCAGGATGCGGCCCAGGGCCCCCAGGGCCCGGTGCATGGTGGACCGGACGGTGCTGGGCCGGACGCCCATCACGCGTGCGATCTCGTCATCGGGCAGGTCCAGGTAGAAGCGGAGCACCAGGGCCTCCCGCTGCCGAGTCGGCAGCCGCCGCACCGCGCGCATGAGCTGGCTGCGCTCCTCGCCGCTCAGCATGGCCGCCTCGGCCGACTCCACGGCGACCTGGTGGGTGACCCGGCGGCGCAGCACGGCCCGGTGCCGCAGCACCGATCGGCAGCCGTTCAGCACCGACGCGCGCACGTACGGCAGCGCCTTGCCGCTCTCGGCCAGGTGCTCCCAGCGCTTGAAGAGCCCGCAGAACGCGTCCTGCACCACGTCTTCCGCACTCGCCCGGTCGCCGAGCGTGATGTAGGCCAGGCGGATCAGCGGCAGCGCATGGGCCTGGTAGAGCGCCCCGACCGCGGCCTCCGCGTCATCGCTGGTCACCCACCGCGACAGGGCCGGGTCAGGGCTGCGCAGCGCGCCGACAGGACCGACTTCATCGGACTCCATGTCATGGAGACGCATGGCGCTGCTCTCCGCTGCTTCTGACCCGGCTCCGGGTTTACGCCAATTGTGCTCCAGACCCGGCCCGCGCGCGCTCCGCGGCCAGCACGACCTCCAGCACCGCCGCCAGAACCGCCGGCAGCACCGCCGCGAACAGCCCGATCAGCTCACCCGCGCCCGGCCAGGCCGCGGCTGCGCTGCTCCGCGCCCATCTCGCCGTAGGGGTAGTCCACGGCGCGCGGGTCGCTGGCCGCGTCCAGCGCGGCGGTCTCCTCGGCGGTCAGGTGCAGGCTGGCCGCGCGCAGGTTCGCTTCGAGCTGCTCCATGGTGCGCGCGCCCAGGATCGTGGAGGTGACGGCGGGCCGGGCCGTGACCCAGGCCAGCGCGACCTCGGCGGTGGACACCTCGCGCTCCTCGGCGATCTTCTGCACCGCGTCGATGACCTGCCAGGTCCGGTCGCTGTCGCGGCGATCCCAGGCTTCCATTCCGCGGCTGGGGTTCTCGCCCAGCCGGGTCGCGCCGGCTGGCTGGTGGTCGCGCCGGTACTTGCCGGACAGCCAGCCGCCACCTAGCGGGCTCCACGGCAGCAGGCCCAGCCCTGAGTCGAGGGCGGCGGGCACGATCTCCCACTCGATCTCGCGGACCAGCAGGCTGTACTGCGGCTGGAGGGTGACCGGCTGGGCCAGGCCGAGCGCCCTGGCCACGTGCACGGCCTTGGTGAGCTGCCAGCCGGTGAAGTTGGACAGGCCGTAGTAGCGGATCTTGCCCGCGCGGATGAAGCCGTCGAGGGTGCGCAGCGTCTCCTCCAGCGGCGTCCACGGGTCGAACGCGTGGACCTGGTACAGGTCGATGGCGTCCAGCCCGAGGCGGCGCAGTGACCCGTCCAGCGCGCGGGTCAGGTGCCGGGTGGACAGCCCGTCGCCGTTGGGGAAGCGGTCCAGCGGAAAGCGGCCCTTGGTGGCCAGCACGACCGGCTCGGTCAGGTCGGCCGGGCGGCTGGCGAACCAGCGGCCGATGATCTCCTCCGATACTCCGTGGCTGTAGACGTCGGCCGTGTCGACGAAGTTGCCGCCCGCCTCGACGAAGCGGTCGAGCTGGCGGTGCGAGCCCGCCTCATCCGTCTCGGTCCCGAAGGTCATGGTGCCCAGGCAGTACGCCGACACGGCGCAGCCGCTGTATCCCATGGTGCGATATTCCATGCCTGCCACCCTAACGCGGAGATCATCACCGATCCCGGAGCCGCCCGCCGCCCGGAGGCAGCGCCGCAGGTCAGGGGCCAGGCGGCGCACGGGGAGCCCGATCCGGCCCGTTATAACCTCGGGGGAAGGCAGGCCGGAAAGCGAGCGGGGAGAGGTGCCCATGCTCACAGCAGAGACGGTTGACCGCATTGTCCAGTTCAGCGGGCGGGACCTGCCGGTGACCTCCGTCTACGCCCGGGTCGACGCCGACCCGGGCCGGCGCGAGGACCTGCAGGCCCGGATGTCGAGCATGCTGGACCAGATCCGCCCGCTGGCCAAGAACGGCTCGCTCGGGCACGAGGCCCGGCTGTCGGTGCGCGCCGACATCGCGCGGATCAAGACGGCGCTGGCCGAGGAGCGGTGGAAGCCCGGCGCCATAGCGATCTTCGCGTGCAGCGGCCGCGACCTGTACGAGGAGGTGGCGCTGCCGCAGGGGGTGCGTGACCGGGTCATGGTCGACGCGGCGCCCTACGTGCGCCCCATGCTCACGGTGCTGGACGAGCTGCACCGGACCTGCGTGGTGCTGGTGGACAAGGACTCGGCCTGCGTCTGGGAGGTCTACCAGGACCAGATGCGCGAGCTGGAGAACATCCGCGGCCAGGCGCTGCGCCGGTCGGGCTACACCGATCGGCTGGACGAGTACCGGGGCCGGAACAAGGCCGGCGAGCTGGCCAAGCGCCACTACCGCAACGTCGCCCAGGTGCTGGAGGACCTGTTCCGGCCCGGCGAGTACGACCTGCTGATCATCGGCGGCCACGACTACGAGGTGCCGGCGTTCACCGAGTTCCTGTCGCCTGGCCTGCGCTCGGCCCTCGCCGGGACGTTCTGGGTCGACCCCGGCGCGGCCAGGCTGGCCGCGATCCGGGCCCACGCCGACAAGATCCTGGCCCGCTATGAGCGAGACGCCGGGCAGCGCCTCGTCGCCGACCTGGAGGACCGGGTGGTGGCCGGCGGGCTGGCGGCAGCCGGCCTGGGCACCTGCCTGTGGGCGGGCTCGGTGGCCGCCGTGCAGACGCTGGCCATCCTGGACGGCGCGCAGGAGCCGGGCGTGGTCTGCGACCAGTCCCGCTGGCTGGGGCTGGCCGGGGACACCTGCCCGCTGTGCGGGCGGCCGACCCGCAAGACCCCCGACGTCATCGCCGAGCTGGCTGAGGTGGTCGCCGCGGAGGGCGGCGCCATCCGGCACGTGACCGGCAGTGACTGGCTGGCTGACTACGACGTGGCCGCGGCGCTGCGGTTCCAGCCGCCGCCCGCGCCCGCGCCGCCCGCGGCTGGGCCGGCCAGACCCTTCCTTCCCTGATAACAGCAAGAAGCGCCCCGCGCCGGCTGCCGGGGACATGTGGCTAAATTAGCGCCCGGCCAGCGCGCGGTTGATCACCGTGGCCACTGCCTGGACGGTGGCCACGCCGTAGTCCATGTCCGGGTTGTCCATGGTCAGGATGGCGATCGAGTAGTCACCGCCGCGGGCCCTGGTGAAGTCGCCGATGCTGTTGACCACCCACAGCGACGGGTCGGGCAGCCAGCCGTTCTTCAGGTGCGCCGTCACGCCGGCCGGCGAGCCCGCCGGCACGCCCCAGCACTGCGCCGGGACGACCGCGGCCATCAGCCGCAGCGCGTAGCCCCGGCTCCACCGGTCCAGGACCCCGTTCGGCGCCATCAGCAGCCGCAGCAGCAGCATCTCGTCGTGCGCGTTCACCTCGGTCAGGCCCCAGTACCCGCCCGGTCCCAGCTCGGTGCGGCTCATCCCGGCCGCGCCCAGGAAAGCGCCGAGGCCGGCCCGTCCGACCTCGTCCCACAGCGCGGTCGCCGCGGCGTTGCTGGACTCGGTGATCATGGCCGTGGCCAGCCCGGCCTGCTGGGCCGTCAGGTCCTCGTGCTCGGCCTGGAGCTCGCGTAGCAGGGCGCCGAGGATGATGACCTTGACCACGCTGGCCGAGTGGAACTCCCGCCACGGGTGCAGCCGGCAGCTCAGTCCCAGCGCCGGGTCGGCGGCGGCGGCCGCCACCGACAGCCGGCCCCGCAGTGCGCGGACGATGCCGCGGGAGATGCGGGCGGCCAGACCCGGGTGCGCCGCCGACGTGCACACTCCGCCGCCGGGGTGCCGGCCGGCCACCGCGCGGCTGGTCCGCGAGCTGGAACCGGTCCCCGGCCTGGTCCGCGCGCTGATCCGCGGGCTGGGCCGCGCACCGGGCCGGCTCCTGGTGACCGCCGGCGTGGCGGGACGGGGGCCGGCCACGGCCTGGGTGGCGCCCGCCCCCGAGCATCCCGCGGCGCCCAGCGCCAGCGCGGTCGTGATCAGCAGGGCAGGTCCGGGGCACGGGCGCCACATCGTCATCACGCTCCTCACGAAGCGCTGACGTTAGGCACCCAACCTGCAACGGCCGTGTCAGTACCGTCCCAATTGCGTGAGACCTGGATAAAGCAGGCGTGCGGCTAGGCCGGCGGGTCGGTGCGCAGCAGATCTAACGCCCGGCGCCACCGCCGCGGGCCGCCCGGCCGAACCAGGAGAACTCGCCCGTCGCCTCCGGGTCGCCGGTGACGGACTCGATGACCGCCAGGTCATCCTCCTGCGCCGGCCGCAGCCTCACCAGCTCGCTCATCCGGCTCATTCCCAGCAGGGCCGGGCCGGCGTGTTCCACGGCCAGCCCTCGTTGCACCAGGTCAGCGTGCGCAGCCGGGCGAGCAGGTTCTTGTTCCACACCAGCACGGCGTACGGGCCGACGCGGTAGGTCGCGGCCGGCGGCCCGAAGCTCATCGTCAGGGCCCGCCCCCCGACGCAGACGCCGGGGCAGGTCCAGTGGCGGCGGGTGATGACGAAGTTGGCGTAGTGCTGATGCGGGTCGTACCAGGACGCGCTGGACTCCGACAGCGTGGTCACGATCCGCGCCTGGAACGACCGCACCGGCCGGACCTGGATGCGGTCCCCGGAGACCACGGTGACGACGCTGGCGTCCCAGAACCCGGCCAGGCCGTAGTGCAGGTGATGCGCCTCCAGCCAGGACGCGGTCAGCTGGTAGTTCTGGGCCGGGTCGGCCGGCCGGGACGCGTTGTAGGCCACCATCCCGACGCAGAAGGCCAGCACCAGCGCCAGCGCCGGCACCAGCCGGTCGCGGATGATCGGGCGGGCCAGCAGGCGGCCCGCGAGCACCCCGCCCAGCGGCAGCAGGCCGATGATCTCGTTCTCGTCGTGCTTGGTGCCGAGCAGGAACGCCGCCAGCACGATGAGCGCGGCGATCGTCAGCACCTGCACGATCAGGTCGGTATCGGCGCGGTAGAGCCGCCGCACCCCGGCCGCCACGCCCCAGGCGACCAGGAGGAAGCCGACCAGGCCGGGCACCAGCACCAGAGTGGCCGCCCCGGTCGACGCGCCGAGGAACTTGCCCCCGAACACGTCCAGCACCCGCCCGAGGTCGGCGTACAGGCTGGTCGACAGGTCTTTCACGGTCAGGAAGCTGACCGCGGCCGGCTTGACCGTGAACCCGCCGGCGTGCTGGATCAGTCTCAGGATGAGCCCGGCCGCCGCCGCCGACATCGCGGCCCCGGCGGCCAGCGACAGGTCGTACCAGTTCCCGGCCAGCGGCCCGCGCCGCCGGTTGACCCGCAGGAGGCAGGCCCCGGCCAGCGGGATCGCGCCCTCGTAGAGCACCAGCGCGTCGGCCACCTGGGCCCAGGTCAGCAGCACCGCGACCAGCAGCGGGACCCACCAGCGCGGCCGGGCCCGGTCCAGGACCAGGAAGATGATCAGCAGCGGCACGTGGATGCCGGTGTGGTCGGGGTTGCCCAGCAGCAGCGAGGTGTCTCGCGGCGCCAGCAAGATGCCCACCGCGACCAGCAGCCGGATGGCGCCCTCCCGGCCGGTGGCCCGGCCCCTGGCCAGCAGCCCGGCCAGCAGCACGATGCACGTGTAGGACAGCGCCGCGGCCACGTGCACGGTGTCGGCGTTGAGCCCGCGCACCAGCTCGACCAGCATGTACTCGGGCAGCTCGGTCGTGTAGAAGGATACGTCGGCCACCTGCCAGCCACGCAGCAGCAGGTTGCCGTGGAGCATCGACCAGCTCTGGAGCATCATCGCGGCGCCGTCGGACTGCACGCCGTACTGGTGCGCCTCGCGCTGCGCGCAGTAGAACAGCAGGAGGACCCCGGCCGCCACCGCCACCCAGCGCCAGGCTGGCCGATCACGCCAGGTTCGAGG
>JBOHCO010000280.1:0-4138 GCA_050698895.1 Streptosporangiaceae bacterium | reverse complement strand
TCGGGTTCGGCGGGCCGCCCGCGCACATCGCGCTGCTGCGGGCGCTGTGCGTGGACCGGCGGGAGTGGCTGTCCGCGGCCGAGTTCGAGGACGGCATCGCGGCCACCAGCCTGCTGCCCGGCCCGGCCTCGACCCAGCTGGCCATCTTCTGCGCCTGGCGGCTGCGCGGCCCGGCCGGCGCGCTGGTCGGCGGGGCCTGCTTCATCGTGCCCGGCCTGATCGTCATCCTGGCCCTGTCGGCGCTGTTCCTGGCCGCCCGCCCGCCGCTGTGGGTCCGGGGCGCCGGGGCCGGCGCCGGGGCCGCGGTGCCCGCGGTGGCCCTGGCCGCCGCCATCGGGCTGGTCCCGGCCAGCCTGCGGCGCGTCGGCCCGGCCCGCCCGCGCCGGGCCCGGTGGGCCTGCTACCTGCTGGCGGGCGGGCTGTCGGCCGCGCTGATCGGCCCGTACCTGGTCGTCGCGCTGCTCGGCTGCGGCCTGATCGAGATGCTGCTGACCGCCCGGCCCGAGGTCGGGCCGGGCCGGGGCGGCGCGCGGCTGGCGGCGCTGCCGGCGCTGGCCGTCAAGGCCACCGCGGCCGGCGGGCTGGGGGGCGTGGCCTGGGTGGCGTTCAAGGTCGGCGCGCTGTCGTTCGGAGGCGGGTTCGTGATCATCCCGCTGATGCAGCACGACGCCGTGCACACCTACCACTGGATGACCAGCGCCCAGTTCCTCAGCGCGGTCGCGCTCGGGCAGGTCACGCCGGGCCCGGTGGTGCAGACCGTGGCCGTGGTCGGCTACGCCGCCGCCGGGGTCGGCGGGGGGCTGCTGGCCTCGCTGGTCGCCTTCACCCCGTCGTTCGCGCTGGTGCTGGCGGGCGGGTCGCGCTTTGACCGGCTGCGCGGCAACGCCAGCGCGCAGGCCTTCCTGACCGGTGCCGGGCCCGCCGCCATCGGCGCCATCGGCGGGGCCACGATCCCGCTCGGCCTGGGCCTGGCCCACCTGTGGCAGTTCGGCGTGCTCGCGCTGGCCCTGGTCTGGCTGGTGGCGCTGCGCCGCGGGGTGGTAGCCGCCCTGGTCGGCGCCGGCGCGCTGGGCGTGCTCGCCGTGCTGGCCGGCGCCGCGCCGGGCTGAGGCCTAGCTCACTCTTCGCGGCTCACTCCTCGGGCTCCAGCGTCAGCGAGACCGAGTTGATGCACCAGCGCTGGTCGGTGGGGACCTCGTAGCCCTCGCCCTCGAACACGTGCCCCAGGTGCGAGTCGCAGGCCGCGCACCGGACCTCGGTACGGACCCCGCCCAGCGAGCGGTCCTCCAGCAGCACGACCGCGTCATCCTCGGTCGGCTGGTAGAAGCTCGGCCAGCCGCAGTGCGAGCTGAATTTCGCGTCCGACCGGAACAGCTCGGTGCCGCAGGCCCGGCACTTGTACACGCCGATGGTCTTGGTGTCGGTGTACTCCCCGGTGAACGGAGCCTCCGTGCCCGCCTGCCGCAGCACGTGGTACTCCTCGGGAGACAGCCGCTCCTGCCATTCCGCCTCAGACATCTCCACCCGTTGCGCCTTGTCCATGCTCCGGAGACTACCCGGAAGCCCCGTGCATCAGACCCCGGAGCCGGCGCCCCGCGCGCTCGGCGTCGCTGCCGAACGGGTTGTCCTGGACGACGTAGGTCCAGGTCGCGGTCGGCCGCTTCAGGTCCGCCGCAGCCAGGTCCATGCCCGCGCTGGTGATGGCGGCCGCCTCGAACGTCGCCGCGCAGCGCTCGCCGATCTGCTCCAGCAGGCGGCCGAACAGCTTGACCGCCTCGGCGTGGAACTCCGACAGCGGATCCAGCGCCATGATGAACGGGTTGGGGCCGTGGCCGAGCGCGCGCAGGTGGATGCCCTCGCGGATCTCGGCCAGCACGGCCAGGTGGTCGGCCCAGCCGCGGTCCAGGTGGTAGAGGGCGATCTGCCGGGTGCTCTCCTCGAGCACGCCGGGCCCGACCTCGGCGGCCAGCTCCTGGTAGCGGTCCGGGCAGCGGCGGGCCAGGTCGGTGAGCGCGGCGTCGCCGTGCAGCACCCGGTCGCGCCGCTCCAGCACGACGCGCCGCTGCTCCTCGATCAGCTTGCTGTACCGGAACGTATTGCGGTGTATCTCCAGGTTCGCCGCCTCCGCGGACCGCTGGGCGTGCCGGACGGCGCGCCGGGACCTGGCGTCGTCCAGGCGGCCGTCCCGATCGGGGTCGCCCGGCGCCTCGTGCAGCGGGTAGCTGACGACCAGGTCGTCCTCCATGCTGACGAAGAAGACCGAGCGGCCCGGATCGCCCTGCCGCCCGGCCCGGCCCCGGAGCTGACGGTCGATCCGCTCGGTCCAGTGCCGGCCCGTGCCGACGACGTGCAGCCCGCCCAGGCCGGCCACCTGCCCCTCATCACCCTGGCGGCCGCCCAGCCGGATGTCGGTTCCGCGCCCGGCCATCTGCGTCGACACGGTGATCGTCCCGCGGGTCCCGGCCTCGCTGATGATCGCCGCTTCCTCGGCGTCGTTCTTGGCGTTCAGCACGACGCAGGGCAGGTCGGCGGCGGCCAGCTGGGCGGCCACCCGCTCCGACTCGGCGATGTCCAGGGTGCCGATCAGCACCGGCCGGCCGGCCGCGTGGGCGGCGGCGATCTCGGCGATGACCGCGCGCTCCTTGGCTGGCCTGGTCGCGTACAGCCGGTCCGGCTCGTCCTCGCGCGCCGACGGCCGGTTGGACGGGATCACCGCGACCTCCAGCCCGTAGAACTCGCGCAGCTGCTCGCCGATGGTCACCGCGGTCGCGGTCATCCCGCACACCTTCGGGTAACGCCGGACCAGGGACTCGACGGTGATGCTGTCGAGGATCTCCCCGGTCTCGCTGGCGGCCAGCCCCTCCTTGGCCTCGACCGCCGCGTGCAGCCCGTCGGGCCAGCGCTGCAGCCGGGCGACCCGGCCGCGCGAGGTGCTGATCAGCTGGATCCGCCCGTCGCGGACGATGTAATCGACGTCGCGCCGCAGCAGCACCTGAGCGTGCAGGGCCAGGTTCAGCCGGGTCAGGAAGTCGAGCTGCGCCTCGGCGTACAGGTCGATCCCGCCCAGCGCGGCCTCCGCCGCCCGTGCGCCCGCGTCGGTCAGCTGGACGTTGCGGGCCTCGTCGTCGGCCTCGTAATGCCGGCCCGGCCGGAGTTTCCGGACGATCCCCGCGATCCGCAGGTCCGTGCTGGCCGCCTCGCCCGCGCCCGCCAGGACCAGCGGCACCAGCGCCTCGTCGATGAGGACTGAGTCGGCTTCGTCGATCAGGACCACGTCGGGCGGGGCCATGACCTGGTCGGCCGGGTCGGTGCGCAGCCGGTCGCGGAGCACGTCGAAGCCGATCTCGCTGACCGGCGCGTAGGTGACCTGAGCCGCGTACGCCGCCCGGCGCTCCTCCGTTCCTGAGGCACTGCCCAGGAAGCCGGCCGAGACCCCGAGCGCCCGGTACACCGGGCCCATCCACTCCGCGTCCCGGCGGGCCAGGTAGTCATTGACCGCCATGACGTGCACGTGCCCGCCGCGCGTCGCGTGCCAGGCCGCCGCCACCGCGCCGGCCAGCGTCTTCCCCTCGCCCGTCGCCATCTCGGCGACCGAGCCCGACATCATGACCAGCGCGCCGAGCAACTGGGCGTCGTAGGGCCGCTCGCCCAGCGCCCGGCGGGCCGCCTCCCGGCCGACCGCGCAGAACCGGGCCTGACCGGCCTGGGCCTGCGTCTCGGCGGCCGCGGCGGCCTCGGCGGGCAGCGCCTCGTACGGGAGGTCGGTGAGCTCGGCCTCGGCCGTCGCGATGGCGGGCAGCAGGCGCTGGTAACCGGACAGGTCGGCCGTTCCCGGCTTCTGCAGGAATCGCCGGACCCGGTCCCTGAAGGCGCTCATGCCCGGCGGGCCGGGGGCCTGGACTGGTCCGGCGCCTGGCTCACTGCCTGCTTCACTGCCTGGTTCACTGCCTGGTTCACTGCCTGGTTCACTGCCACACCCAGCGCAACGCCCCGCGCGGCGGCCTGGTTCCTGGTCTAGCCGCGCTCCGCGCCGAGCGCGGCCAGCAGCTCCTGGCCCCGCCGGGTGCGGCGGTAGATCACGTTGCGGCCGGTCCGGGCGCCCGCGATGACGCCGGTATCGCGGAGCACGGCCAGGTGG
>JBOHCO010000279.1:0-1706 GCA_050698895.1 Streptosporangiaceae bacterium | reverse complement strand
GCCAGCCCTGCGGCTAGCTGACCGCCAGCCGGCCTAACGAGCCAGCCGGCCAGTAACCCGCCAGCGCCAGCTGGCTAGGTGGGAGGCGGCCGAGGTGGTCCTCCGCTTGCATGCCCGGCGCGTCGTGTGCTGACACACCCGCGCCGCAAGACGCGGACCTAACGTGCCGGCCGACACGACCACGCCACACATGGTCGTCCGCTAAGACTAACGCATGTGGCCCCCCGCTGGTATTCCCGCAGCGCCCAGTAGCGTCCAGCTGACGCCGATATGCCCCGGAACGGGCTAGGCCGACGCGGTCCGGCGGGCCAGCGCCGCGCGGCCGGCCTCGCGCATGGCCGTCGTGGGGGCGTCCTGGCCGGTCATCAGCTCGACCTGACGGGCGGCCTGGTGCAGCAGCAGCTCGAAGCCGCCGGATACCGCGGCGCCGGCCGCGGCCGCCGCCCGGGCCAGCCGGGTCGGCCAGGGGTGATAGATCACGTCCAGCACAGCCGCCGCAGCGAAGGTCCCGGCTCGGATCCGGTCCGCGTAGACATCGGCCGCTCGGGCGGGGACGGTGGAGATCAGCAGGGGCCAGGGGTGGTCCCCGGGCTCATCGTCAAACGGGACGAGACGGACATTCATTCCCAGACGCCCGGCCGCGTCCCGGAGCAGGTCCGCGGTGGCCGGGTTCCGGACCGCGACCGCGACCTCGGTCCCGCCCAGGCCGCGCAGCGCACCGAGGGCGGCGCAGGCGGTGGCGCCGGCCCCCAGGACCAGGGCCGAGCCGGCGGTGGTGATCCCGGCCTCGGCCAGCGCGGTGATCATGCCGGGCACGTCGGTGTTGAAGCCGAGGCGGCCGCCGTCGGCGAAGACCACGGTGTTCGCCCCGCCCACCTCCGCGGCCAGCGTCTCGGCCTGGTCCAGCAGCGGCAGCACGGCCCGCTTGAGCGGCATGGTCAGCGACAGCCCGGCCCAGCCGGGCCCGAGCGAGTCCAGCAGGCCGGGCAGCCCGGCCTCGTCGCAGTCGATGGCCTGGTAGTCCCAGTCGTGCAGGCGCAGGGCCCGGTAGGCGGCCCGGTGCAGCACCGGCGAGAGCGAGTGACCGATCGGCGAGCCGAGCACGGCCGCGTGCTGGCCGGTGATGATCAGACCCCGTTCCTGGCGGCTTCCTTGCTCCAGATGTCGAACTGCGCCTTGCTGCTGGTGAACTTCGTGACGCCGGCCTTGTTGATCGTGACGAAGTAGATCCAGCCCTCGGTCGTCGGCGTCTTCGGCGTGGGATGCAGCACGGCCTCGATGGCGGCCACGTCCGGTGAGTAGATCGGACCAGGCGGCAGCCCATCGTGCAGGTTGGTGTTGTAGGGCGTGTCCTCGTGCAACTGCGTCACGGTCATGTTGAAGCCGTGGATGCCCAGGCCGTACTCGATCGTCGAGTCCAGGTTCAGGGTCCCGCCCTGGTTGAGCCGGTTGTCGATGACCCTAGCCACATCCGGGTAGTACTTGGGCTGGTTGCTGACCTCGGCGTACAGGATGCTGGCCTCGGTGATGAGCTGGACTGGGGTGAACCCGGCCTTCCTGGCCGCGGAGACCAGGTTGAGGCTGGCGGTCTCCGACTTGAACCGCGCCACCATGGCCTGCAGCATCTGCAGCGGGGTGGTGTGCGGCTTGAACGAGTAGTTGCCCGGGTACAGGTAGCCCTCGGCCAGCGGGTACTTGGCGCCGAC
>JBOHCO010000278.1:0-2505 GCA_050698895.1 Streptosporangiaceae bacterium | reverse complement strand
CAGGCGGAGAACTCCAGTCAGGCGGCCTGGGCCGTGGCCTCGCGCACGCGGAGCCCGGACCAGGCCGATCTGGCGGGCCTGCTGGAGGCCGGCGCGGTAGTGCGCACGCACGTGCTGCGAACCACATGGCACTTCGTGCGGGCCGAGGACATCTGCTGGCTGCTGGAACTGACCGGTCCCCGCCTGCGTCAGGTCACCGGCCGGGCGCTGCGCACCGCTCATGGCCTCGACGAGCGCTCCATCGGCCACGCCGTCACCGCCATCACCGAGACGCTGGCCAGCCAGGGACCGCTCGCCCGCGCGCAGCTCGCCGGCGAGCTGCGCCAGCGCGGCATCACCGGCAGCGGGCAGATGCTGATGGTCCTGCTGGCCCACGCCGAGCTAGACCGCCTGATCTGCAGCGGGCCGCCCGCCGACGGCGAGCACACCTACGCGCTCATGGAACAGCGCGTGCCCGAGCCCCGCCGGCTCAGCCGGGACGAGGCCCTGGCCGAGCTCGCCCGGCGGTACTTCACCGGCCACGGCCCGGCCACCGAGCGGGATCTGGCTTACTGGGCCACGCTTCCCCTCACTGACGTGCGCGCTGGCCTGCACCAGATCCGCGACCAGCTCGACTGTTTCCAGCACGACGGCCGCACCTTCTGGCACGCCCCCGCCCAGGCTCCCGGCCGGCCCCAGGAGCCCGCCGGGCACCTGCTCCAGATCCTCGACGAGAGCTACCGCGGCTACCAGGACTCGCGCTGGGTACTGGACACCGCCGGCGCCGTGCCGCGCACCCGCGAGACCTTGACCGGGATGGCCCTGGTCGACGCGCAGCTGCTGGCCGCCATGCGGCGCACCATCACCGCCGGCCACGTCCACTTCGAGCTGCGGCCCTACCAGGGCCTGACACCCCTCCAGATCCGGGCCCTCGAGCAGGCGGCCGGCCGGTACGGCCAGTTCCTGCACCTCAACGCCCGGCTCGCCCAGTCATAACCCGGCCACGACCGCGTCAGCGGACGACAAGCTCGCACCGTCCCCGCGGAGCGGACGTGACGTGAAAGACGTACCGGCCAGGCCGCGAGAACACCGTGAGGTTGTTGTCGGTAGTCGAGGTGAACGCCCCGCCCCAGCGATCCCAGCGAGACAGTCGACTCCTGGCCTCCCGACGTGCCGCCCGGCACCAGGGGGACGTCGTAGCTGACGCGCGTGTTGCCGGTGATGACGAGGTCCAGCGAGCTGTACCGCGGAACGTGCGCCGGCATCACGCACCGTGAGGGATGCCCTCGGCGCACGTATATGTGCACGACCACCGGCGGGACATGGCGACCCCGCGCGGCGAACGCCGACGGCAGGCTGAGCAGATCCGACAGCCGCCCGAGGTTCCAGAAGTCGTCGGACGGCTGCCTGCCGTCCGCGCGGGCCACCCACGTGACGAGGACATAGTGCCCGGCGACGTAGGCCGATGCCTCGCTGTAGCCCTGGCCGAGGACGGCCAGCCAGGCCGGGCGATCCAGGGGCAGCAAGAAGCCTCTGCGGCCGACACCCGTGTCCGTGGCACCCATGAGGGCAGGCGCCAGCAGGCTGACAACGTGGCTGGCTCCGGCGGAATCGCGCAGGTTCAGCAGCGCCATCAGCCCGACATAGCGCCCGACGTTCGTGCGGTAGGCGGCCCGCAGGACCTGCGAGCAGTCTGCCCGCAGCAGCGCCCGCTTGAGCGCCGCGCCCCAGACGGCCGCCCCGCAGCGCCTGTCGACCTGGGCGTGCGTCCGCGTCGCGTAGCTGACGTCCGGCAGGCCCGGCCACCCGCAGCCAGCGGACGCCAGGAGCGGACGGCGGGAGAACGCCTGCGCGATCGTCACCGGTGCCGGGTCCACGCTCCGCGCGTGCAGCGCCTCGAACCGATCCCCGAAACTGCCCTGGTACAGCTGGGCCGGCCGCGGAGTGACCGCGCTCCGCAACGGCACGCTCGCCCAGGTGATCCGCGGCCGCTTCCCGGCCGATACGCACAGCTGGCCTTGCGGGCCTTCCGAGGCCGTCCCACGGGGCTGCGAGCCGGCCGGCGCCGCTGATCGTCCGGAGCCGCTCGCGCTGACCGTGGCCGTGCCCTGGCCGCAGCCCGCTAGGGCAGCCACGAGCGCCAGCCATGCGCGGCTCAGATCCGCGGCCACGACCGCCAAGATGCCCGGCATACTACTTATTTCCGGAATGTCCGGAGCGCAGGTTTTGCTCAGGTCAGGTGTTTCAGTGCCTCGCGTCGTGACAGCGGGCTCAGCTCGTGCGTGTCGGCGAAGGACCGCACCCAGGCCGGGTCGGTCCGCGCGTAGTCCCGCAGCGCCCACCCAATCGCCTTGCGCAGGAAGAAGTCACTGTCGCCCATGCTCTCCTCGATCGCGAGGGTGAGCAGCTCCGGGTCGGCCCGATCACGCGCCCCGAGCTGGCAGATGATCGATGCCCGCCGGAGCCACCGGTCGTCGCTCCGGGTCCAGGTCACCAGCGTCGGCCTGACCTCGGCCGGCCAGCCAA
>JBOHCO010000277.1:0-6797 GCA_050698895.1 Streptosporangiaceae bacterium | reverse complement strand
GTAGCCGAGCACCGGCAGCGCGGTGATGATCTCCCGCTGCTCAGCCAGGGGGAGTCCGTGGAGCGGCAGGGTGAGCCCCCAGCGCTGCGTTCCGGCCATCGTGGTCCGTCCTTCCTCCGGTCGCGTGGTGCCATTGTGACGGACCCGGCGGCGCGGACCTAGGCCGGATGGCGGCCGGCGGGATGATGGGCCGGGGCCGAGTGGTTACCGGGTGGCGGAGCCCGCCGCGGCCCCGCACCCCGAGCCGGGAGGTCTCATGCGCGACAGGTCGATCGCCGGAACACCGGTGAGCGCCATCGGTCTTGGCGGCATGCCGATGTCGATCGAAGGGCGGCCGGACGAGGACCGCTCCATCCGGACGATTCACGCGGCGCTGGACGCGGGCGTCACGTTCATCGACACCGCTGATGCCTACCACCTCAAGGCCGGCGAGGTCGGCCACAACGAGCGGCTGATCGCCAGGGGGCTGGCCACTTACGGCCGCGACGCCGGCCACGTGCTGGTCGCGACCAAGGGCGGCCACCTGCGCCCCGGCGACGGGACCTGGACGGTGGACGGCTCGCCCGCCCACCTGCGCCAGGCCGTGGAGGCGTCGCTGAAGGTCCTGGGCGTGGACGCCATCGGCCTGTACCAGTTCCACCGGCCCGACCCGAAGGTCCCCTATGCCGAGTCCATCGGGGCGCTGAAGGAGCTGCACGACGCGGGCAAGGTGCGGCTGACCGGGATCTCCAACGCGACCGTCGAGCAGATCGACCTCGCGCGCTCGATCCTGGGCGAGGGGAACCTGGCCAGCGTGCAGAACCAGTTCTCGCCGTCGTTCCGGTCCAGCGAGGGCGAGCTGGAGCACTGCGCGCGGCTGGGCATCGCGTTCCTGCCCTGGAGTCCGTTCGGCGGGAGCAGCCGGGCCGGATCGCTTGGTGTCCGGCACCCCGCCTTCCAGGCCGTCGCCGACGCCCACGGCGTGTCCCCGCAGCAGGTCACGCTGGCCTGGATGCTGGCCAGGGCCCGGGTGGTCATCCCGATCCCCGGCGCCAGCCGGCCCGAGTCCATCACCGACTCGGCCCGGGCGGCGGAGCTGGAGCTCAGCGCCGAGGAGCTGGCCCAGCTCGACCAGGCCCGGGCCAGCTGGCGGGCCGGCGTGGCGGGCCGACTCAGGCGGGCAGCCCGACCAGGTCGGCCATCTGCTCCACGGAGTAGCTGAAGAAATCATCGGCCGGGTCCGCGCTGCCCACCAGCTGGCCGAACAGCTCGAAGCTGACCATGCCGAACAGCTGCGTCCACGCGATCAACGCGCGGGCGATCACCACGGGCGGCACGCCGGGGGCGATGGCCGCGGCGACGACCTCGGCCTGGCTGGCCAGCAGCCCGGGCAGCGCGGGCTGGACCAACGGGGCTGACGGGGCTGAGTGGGCTGACGGGGCTGAGTGGGCTGAGGGGCCTGGCTGGCCTGCGTGTGCGGGGGTCTCGCGGCCGGCCGGGTCTTTCCAGGCCTCGGCCAGCAGCCCGCCGAGCGCCACCGGCACCCGGGCCGCCGGGGCCACGGTCTGGGGTGGCGCCTCGTAGCCAGGCACCGGCGAGCCGTAGATGAGCGCGTACTCATGCGGCCGGGCCCTGGCCCAGTCCCGCACCGCCCGGCAGCAGGCCCGCCAGCATTCGCGGACGCTCGAGCGTGCGGTATCGGCGATGGCAGAGTCGGCGACGGCAGAGTCGGCGACGGCAGAGTCGGTCACGGCGGCCTCGGTCACGGCGGCCTCGGCGGCGGCGCCCAGGGAGTCGTAGGCGTCGATGATCAGCGCCGTGAGCAGCTCGTCCCGGCTCGGGTAGTAGCGGTACAGCGCCGAGGAGACCATGCCCAGCTCCCTGGCCACCGCGCGCAGCGAGAGCTGCTGCGCGCCCCCGGCCGCGACCTGCCGCCGGGCCTCCTCCTTGATCTCGCGGGTGAGCTGAGCCCGGGCCCGCTCCCGTGCGTTCTGCGTCGCCCTCATCCGCGCGTCACCCTCATCTCCGTGTCGCCTTCATGCCGTCAGTGTGCCACTTGCGAGAGCGCCGATCAACAACGAGAGCACTGCTCTTGACAAGACCGGCGCTTCGGAGTGAACATTGATCTGAAACCCAGAGCAGTGCTCCCGCCGGGGCGCTGCGACCGTCGGGCCTCACGGCCCCGGGATGACAGCCACGAGGAGCATCCGATGTCCGAGCGCACCGACCACGCCGACCACGCCAGCCGCTACGTCGTGCCGACCAGCGGTATCGGCCGGGCCATGTTCGGTTTCTTCAACTCCGTCGTCGCCGGGCTGACCAAGGCCGGGATCAGCGTGCTGGGCAGCCGGGTGCTGTACGTGCGCGGCCGGACCAGCGGCCAGTGGCGCACCACGCCGGTCAACCTGCTCCGCCACGACGGCAAGAGCTACCTGGTCGCGCCGCGCGGCCACACCCAGTGGGTCAGGAACATGCGGGTGGCGGGCGGCGGCGAGCTGCACGTGGGCCGCCGGGCGGAGAAGTTCACCGCCACCGAGCTGGCCGACGCCGAGAAGCCCGAGATCCTGCGCGCCTACCTGCGCCGCTGGAAGATGGAGGTCGGCGTGTTCTTCGACGGGGTGGGCCCGGACGCCACGGACGACGAGCTGCTCGCCATTGCCCCCGGCTACCCGGTCTTCCGCCTGGCCATCAGCTAGCCCGGCCGGCAGGCTAGCAGCCGCCGCGGTCAGCTAGCCCCGCCAATTTAGCTGGCCCGCCGGTCAGCTGGCGGCCGCCTCGCAGCCCACCTGGTGCGGCGAGGGCCGCTCGGCCAGCTCGCGCAGCCGCTCGGCGGTCCGCTCGTCGGCCGGGGTGTAGGTGACCATCCGGGTGCCGAGCCGCTGGCCCAGCCACAGGTTGGTGTAGTTCAGCTCCAACAGGCCCACCCGAGGGTGCAGCCAGCGCTTGGTCCGGTTCTCCGGGGCCGCTACCTCGTGCCGATCCCAGAGCTCGGTGAACTCGGGTGACGCCTTCAGCAGCCGACTGACCAGGCATTTCCAGGCCGGCTCCGACACGTGCTCGGCCATGGCCGCCCGGTACTCCGCGACCATCCGGCGGGCCGCGTCCTCCCAGTCGATCATCGCCGCGCGAGACTCGGGGCTGGTGAACACGCACCACAGCGAGTTGCGGTCCTCGAAAGGCCTGTCCTGCAGGCAGCGGTTCATCAGCCGCTCGTAGGAGTCGTTGAACGCCAGCACGTCGTAGCGGGCGTTGCGGACGCAGGCCGGGTATTCCCCGAGCTGATCCAGCAGGAGCTGGACGGTGGGCGGCAGGGCCTGGGAGTCGTGCTGACCCGTGCCGTCCGGGGCGTCGGCCAGCCGGAACAGGTGCTCGCGCTCGTGCGAGTCCAGCAGCAGCGTGCGGGCCACGGAGTCCAGCACCTGCGGCGAGGCGTTGATGTCGCGGCCCTGTTCCAGCCACGTGTACCAGGTCACGCCGACCCCGGCCAGCGTGGCCACCTCCTCGCGGCGCAGGCCAGGCGTGCGCCGCCGGGAGGCGGGCGGCAGCCCGACGTCCTCCGGGGCGATGCGCTCCCGCCGGCTGCGCAGGAACTCGCCGAGCTCCTGGCGCCGGGACGCGGCGTGGCCCGGCGGCGCCGTCCGGGCGGCGGTCCGGGCCGCTGGCTCGGGTCGGCTGGTCAGGGTCTGAGCGGTCATGCTGCTATGATGCCACGCATCTTATGCAGTTGCCAGGTAGTGCCAGTACCCGTATAAACAGGCTCTAGTACCTGGCTAAGGTTTGCCCCCAGGATGGTGGCATGCCTTCCGTGCTGAACTCCACTGAAAGCGGCTCCCGGCCCGCTGACGCGCCCGCGAACGCGGCGGCGGTCACGGTCCTGCCGCCCCGGAGCCTCGACCGCCGCGACCGCCAGGCCCCGACGCCCGAGCCCGGCCGCCCGGCCGCGCTCACCGGCGTCGGCCTGGCCGTCGTGCTGGTCGGCGTGCTCCTGCCCATGGTCGACTTCTTCATCGTCAACGTCGCGCTGCCCACCATCGACCAGGACCTGCACGCCAGCTCAGCCCTGCTCGAGCTGGTCGTCTCCGCCTACGCCTCGGCCTACGCCCTGCTGCTGGTGGTGGGCGGCCGGCTCGGGGACAGCTTCGGCCGCAAGCGCCTGTTCCTGATCGGCATGGCCGCCTTCACGCTCGCCTCGCTCGCCTGCGGCCTGGCGCCCACCGCCATCGCCCTGGTCATCGCGAGGGCCGCGCAGGGCGCCTCGGCGGCCATGATGGTCCCGCAGGTCCTGTCCACCATCCAGGCCACCACCGCCGGCGAGCGGCGGGCCAGGGCGCTGGGCCGCTACGGCGCCACCGGCGGCATCGCCGCCGTCGCCGGCCAGCTGCTCGGCGGCCTGCTCGTCTCGGCCAACCTGGCTGGCTCCGGCTGGCGGCCGATCTTCCTGGTCAACGTCCCGGTCGGCATCGTCGGGCTGTTCCTGGCCCGCCGCCACGTGCCGGACACCCGGTCACAG
The DNA here is from genome assembly GCA_050698895.1 of Streptosporangiaceae bacterium. GTDB lineage: Bacteria > Actinomycetota > Actinomycetes > Streptosporangiales > Streptosporangiaceae > DASUBV01. The sequence continues at coordinate 2,308 of JBOHCO010000277.1, read as the reverse complement.
AACGCGGCCCGGATCGACTACCACGGCACCGCCGCCCTCGGCGTCACCGTGCTCGCGCTGCTGATCCCCCTCACCGAGGGCCAGTCGCTCGGCTGGCCGGCCTGGTCGATCGGCCTGCTCGCCGCCGCCCCGGTGGCCGCCGCGCTGTTCGTCTTCCTCGAGGTCCGCCAGGAGCGGTCCGGCCGCACCCCGCTGGTCCCGCCCTCGCTGCTGCGCCACCGGAGCATGCGCAGTGGCCTGCTCATGGCGCTGCCGTTCTTCGCCGGCTTCGGCGCCTTCATGTTCAGCTACGCCCTGCTGGTCCAGCAGGGCCTGCACGACAGCGCGCTCGCCGCCGGCACCGCGCTCGCGCCCATGGCGGCCGTGTTCCTGGCCGCCTCGCTGTCCACCCCCCGGCTGCTGCGCCGCTTCGGCGCCAGAGTCCTCGCGGCCGGCGCCATCCTCCAGGGCGTCGGGCTGATCATCCTCGGGGTCACGGTCGTGGCCTCCTGGCCGCACGTCTCACTGGCCTGGCTGGTGCCCGGCATGGTGGTGGCCGGCGCCGGACAGGGCCTGATCATGAGCCCGCTGTTCGGCGTGGTCCTGTCCGACGTCCCGCCCGCCTCGGCCGGCGCGGGCAGCGGCGTGCTGACCACCACCCAGCAGGTCGCGCTGGCCCTCGGCGTCGCCACCATGGGCAGCCTGTTCATCGCCCTGGCCGGCGACGGCGTGGGGATGCGCGACGGCTTCCTGGTCGTGCTCGCGATCCAGACCGTGATCGCGGTCGGCCTGGCCATCGGCGCCCGCTGGCTCCCCGGCTGGCGCCGCCCCCGCCCAGCCAGCTAGCGCGAGCGTGCGGGGCGCGCCGAGCGCCCCGCACGGCCCGGCCAGACTGGCGGCGGGCGGCTTCGCCCCCTCACCAGCAGCATGGTTGGCCCTCTGGTGCTCCTACAGCAGCATCAGAGGGCCAACCATGACGCTCGACACCTGCCGGGCCAGCGGCCCGTCCGCCACACCGGCCCCGTCCGCCGCACCGGCCCCTCCGGCACGTCGGTCCCTCCGGCACGTCGGTCCCTCCGGCACGTCGGCCCCTCCGGCACGTCGGCCCCTCCGGCACGTCGGTGCGCCCCCGCCCCGCGCTGCGGTCCGCTAGTCCGCGCGCCCCGGCCCCGGCGCAACGACGTCAAAGGGCCAACCACGTCGTTCTAGCAACGTGAAAGGGCCGTTCACGTCGTTGCATCAGTCCACCAAGATCGCTAGCCTGGGGCCGACGTGACGCACGGGGCCGGTTCAGCTCCTGGGACTGGCCGCCGGTCGCGCTGGCTCTCAGCCAGGCGCGTGGTGGAAGCGGGTCCGGCTGAGCGCGGGCCGGGCGGGTGTGCGAGCCGGTCTCGCTGGGTGGCGTGGGCCGGGCGGGTGTGCGAGCCGGTCTCGCTGGGTGGCTAGGGCAAGCGGGTGTACGAGCCGGTCAGGGCCAGCGTCGCTCCCGTCGGGTCGACCAGGCGATGGCAGCCCACCGCGGCCGGGAACCGGGCCACGTCCCCGCGCACCCGCGCCTTCGGGCCGTCCGGGCCGACCAGGATCGACCCGTCCGCGTCGCTGGCCACCAGCTCGTCGCCGACGCGCAGCAGCACCGGCCCGTCCCGGCCCGCCGACACCGCCGTCCGGCCCGCCCGGATCGCCTCCAGCACCGCCGCCGGGTCCTCGGCCTCGGCCTCCACCCAGGTGGTCGGTGTGCCCGGCGGGGCGTCGTGCCCCGGCTGGTGCCAGTCGCTGCCGCCCACCGGGATCGCCTCCGGGTGCCAGGCCAGCCACCAGCCCAGCGGCATCGTCCAGCGGGTGTCCAGCCAGCTCCAGTGCCAGACCTCGATCAGCGGCGGCCGCCGCTTCATCGGGATCATCCAGCTCAGCTCCCCGCCCATCGGGTGGTTCACCGACAGCAGGCCGCCCGCCTGCTCGGTGTGGTCGAGCCAGCGGTCCGGCGGCTCCCGGAAGTCGACCCAGCCGATGTCGCCGAACGCGTTGGCGTGGCCCGTGCCGGTGGTCACCTCCTGGCCGGGCAGCAGCACGATGCCGTGCGCCGCCCTGGCCTGGCCCAGCTCGCGGTGATGGCTGACCGTGTTGTGGTCGCTGATGGACAGGAAGTCCAGGCCCCGGCTCGCCGCGAACCGGGCCAGCTCCGGCACGGTCATCACCCCGTCCGAGTGCACCGTGTGGGTGTGCAGGTCACCGGCCAGCCAGCGGCGCCCCGGTGCGGCGGGCAGGTAGCGGCGCGGCGGCCGCTCGATCATCGGCGGCGGGTCCTCCGGCGTCGCGGCGGTGACCATCT
>JBOHCO010000276.1:0-5763 GCA_050698895.1 Streptosporangiaceae bacterium | reverse complement strand
CGGTACCTGGACAAGAACACCAACGAGTGGAAAGACGGCGACGCCCTCTTCCTGAACTGCTCGGTCTGGCGGCAGGCCGCGGAGAACGTGGCCGAGAGCCTCCAGCGTGGCATGCGGGTGATCGTCTCCGGCCGACTTCGCCAGCGGTCCTACGAGACCAAGGAGGGCGAGAAGCGCACCGTCGTCGAGGTCGAGGTCGACGAGGTTGGCCCCTCGCTGCGCTACGCGTCGGCCAAGGTCACCAAGTCCGGCCGGTCGGGCGGCGGCTCGGGCGGCTTCGGCGGCGGCCAGGGCGGCCAGGGCGGTCAGGGCGGCGGCCGCACCGATGACCCGTGGGCATCCGACGCCAGCGGCGGCGGCGATGCCTCCTTCTCCGATGAGCCGCCGTTCTAATCCAGGACGTCCGGTACCAATCCAGTAACCGACCATCCCCGCCGCAGGCGGGGCTCTGCTGAGGAGCACCACGATGGCCAAGCCACCAGTTCGCAAGCCCAAGAAGAAGGTCTGCCTGTTCTGCCAGGACAAGATCACCCGGGTCGACTACAAGGACACCGGGCTGCTGCGGAAGTTCATTTCCGACCGCGGCAAGATCCGTGCCCGGCGGGTTTCCGGCAACTGCACGCAGCACCAGCGCGACGTCGCCACGGCGATCAAGAACGCCCGCGAGATGGCGCTGCTGCCCTACACGAGCACGGCTCGCTGAGGCCGGGGAGGTAGCGACCGATGAGCGGTACGCCCATGAAGCTCATCCTGACCCAGGAGGTCTCCGATCTCGGGGCGCCTGGCGACGTGATCGAGGTAGCCCCCGGCTACGGCCGTAACTACCTGGTCCCGCGCGGGCTGGCCATGCACTGGACGCGCGGCGCCCAGAAGCAGATCGACCTGATCACCCGGGCCCGCTCCGCGCACGAGATCCGCAGCCTGGACGACGCCAAGGCGGCGGCCAGCCGGCTGGCCTCGATGACCGTCCGGCTTCAGACGCGCGCCGGCGGCGGCGGGCGACTGTTCGGCTCGATCTCGACCGGCGACATCGTCGAGGCCGTGAAGGAGGCCGGCGGCCCCGCGCTGGACAAGCGCAAGATCGAAGTCCGGAACCCGATCAAGACCGTCGGGGCGCACCAGGTTTCCGTGCGACTCCACCCCGACGTCAGCGCCACCCTCACCGTCGAGGTCAGCGCCGCCTGATCAGGCCCGGCCGCATCCGGTTTCCATGATCACGGGAAGCCGCCCGCTTGCCGCGGGCGGGTTCCCGTGTTTCATGCCCCTCGGCGCGTGCGCCTGGACCGCGCCGGGTCGGCGCTAGCGGTCGTACCCGGCCAGCCTCCGGGCCAGTTCCGGGTCGAGTTCCGCCACCATCTCCCAGACCTCGGCCAGCCGCCCGGCTAGCTCCGGCGCGCTGGCCGCGTCCCCCCGCGCCGCGTCGGCCAGCTCGTCGATCGCATCGCCAAGCCGGTCCAGATCTTCCTGCCCCGTACCCCCGCTAGGCTGAGCGCAGCGCTCGCCTGGATTCGAACACATACTCGAACCCTAGGGAGCGCGGCCACGGCCCGCCCGTCTTTTCAGCAGATCCGGGTGACCCGCCCGACCTGCGCCCAGCCCTGGCACCTCACGTTCGACGTTAAGAACCCAATGTGGATAACTTCGGGCCATCGGGCCGGGGCCCGGCTCGCTGAAGTTTTTGTTCTGCACAGCGGGTGGAGGGCATTTCCGCAGGCTGTCCCGTCCCTGGTGATGTTTCCCCGGCGATATCCACAGCCATGTCCCCATGCTGCGCACAGTGTCCACGGCGTGTCTGCACAGCCTGTCCACAGCCCTGTGCACAGCGCGATTCGCTGTGCGGCGCGTCGAGCGGGAGACTGTCCGAACCGTTCGATAGAACGGTCGTAATCCCCGCCGGGCGGCTGCGGGGAATGGCGGGCTGGTACGGCGACGGACACGGGGAGGTGCGCCGGTGAGCGTGGCGGAGATCGTGCCGCACGGCGGTGGCGGCGAGTTCGAGCGCACGCCTCCGAATGACATCGCCGCCGAGCAGTGCGTGCTCGGCGGCATGCTGCTGTCCAAGGACGCCATCTCCGACGTCCTCGACGTCATCAAGGGCCCTGACTACTACCGGCCCGCGCACCAGATCATCCACGAGGTCATCCTCGACCTGTACGGGCGCGGCGAGCCCGCCGATCCCGTCACCGTCTCCGCCGAGCTGACCCGACGCGGCGACATCGGCCGCATGGGCGGCGCGCCCTACCTTCACACGCTCATCGCCTCCGTGCCCACCGCCGCCAACGCCGGCTACTACGCCCGCATCGTCAGGGAGCGGGCCATTCTTCGCCGCCTGGTCGAGGTCGGGACCCGGATCGTGCAGCTCGGCTACTCAGGCGACGGTGACGCCGATGAGCTGGTGGACCGGGCCGAGGCCGAGGTCTACGGTGTCACCGACCGGCGGGTCTCCGACGACTACGCCCAGCTGTCGGAGATCATGCCCGGCGCGCTGGACGAGATCGAGGCCATCGGCAGCCGGGGCGGCACGCTGACCGGCGTGCCGACCGGGTTCGCCGACCTCGACGCGCTCACCAACGGCCTGCATCCCGGCCAGATGATCGTCATCGCCGCCCGGCCCGCCATCGGCAAGGCCCTGGCCCTCGAAACCCCGCTGCCCACGCCCAGCGGGTGGACGACGATGGGAGAGGTCCGGCCCGGAGACTGGCTCCTGGGCGCCGACGGCCGGCCGGCCCGCGTGGTGGCCGCCACCGAGGTCATGACGGGCCGTCCCTGCTTCGAGGTGGAGTTCGGCGATGGCACCGTTATCGTCGCCGACGGCGGACACCAGTGGATCACGAGTCAGGGACTGGTGACGACCGCCCAGCTGGCCGTCGTCCCCGGCATCGGCGGTCACGCGGTCGACGTGGCCCGCCCCGCCGACCTGCCCGACCGGGACCTGCCCGTCCCCCCGTACGCGCTCGGCGTGCTGCTGGGCGACGAGGCGGGTCAGGTGTTCTCGGGCAACGACCCCGAGCTCATCCTGGCCGTCGAGGCCGCAGGCGTCCGGGACCGCGCCGCGGCCCGGCGGCTGCTGGCCGGGCTGGGGCTGGCCGAGGACCGGCACGTCCCCGCCGAGTACCTCCGGGCCTCCGAGGCGCAGCGGCGAGCGCTGCTCGCGGGCCTGCTCGACGTGGCTGGCCGCACGCTCGGGAACGGCGCGGTCCAGCTCGCTGCCCGCAGTCGCAGGCTTGTCGGTGACGTCAGCGAGCTTGCTCTCAGCCTGGGCTACGTGGCCACGCGGACCGCGCCGTCCGGGCCTGGCTCGGGCGCGGCCCGGCACGTGGTCAGCTTCACGCCCGCCGACAAGGTGTTCCGGCTGACCCGCAAGCTGGCCCAGCAGGACTTGTCTGGCTCCCCGACGGCGGCCCGGCGGCTCATCACCGAGGTCCGCCCGGTGCCCAGCGTGCCCGTACGGTGCGTCCAGGTCGAGAGCGCCGACCACACCTACCTGGCCGGCCCGACCTGGATCCCGACCCACAACTCCACCCTGGCCCTGGACCTCGCGCGCGCCGCCTCCGTGCACGCGGGCCAGGCGGCCGTGATCTTCAGCCTGGAGATGAGCCGCAACGAGATCACCATGCGGCTGCTGTCGGCCGAGGCCCGCGTGGCCCTGCACCACATGCGGACCGGCCAGCTCAGCGACGACGACTGGACCCGCCTCGCCCGCCGCATGAGCGAGGTGGCCGACGCCCCGCTGTTCATCGACGACTCGCCGAACATGTCGATGATGGAGATCAGGGCCAAGTGCCGTCGCCTCAAGCAGCGGCACGAGCTGAAGCTGGTCATCATCGACTACCTGCAGCTGATGAGCTCACCCAAGCGGGTCGAGAACCGCCAGCAGGAGGTCTCCGAGCTCTCCCGGTCGCTGAAGCTCCTGGCCAAGGAGCTGAACGTGCCGGTCGTGGCGCTCTCGCAGCTCAACCGCGGTCCCGAGCAGCGCACCGACAAGAGGCCAATGCTCTCCGACCTTCGCGAGAGCGGATGCCTGACCGCCGATACCACGCTGCTGCGGGCCGACACCGGCGCGCCGGTGACCTTCCAGGAGCTGCTCGACCACGGCCACGACGGCGTCGCCGTCTGGTCCCTTGACGAGCAGCGCCGCATGGTCGCGGCCCCGGTCACCAACGTGTTCCCCTCCGGGATCAAGGAGGTCTACCGCCTGAAGCTGGCCTCCGGCCGCGAGGTCAAGGCCAGCGGCAACCATCCCTTCCTGACGTTCGCCGACTGGCGGCCGGTGGATCAGCTCAGGGTCGGCGACCGCATCGCGATACCGCGGCACATTCCGGAGCCGATCGGCGTCGGGCTGGGCTGGACCGAGGCCCGCCTGGGTCTGCTGGCCCACCTCATCGGCGATGGCTGCGTCCTGCACGGCCAGCCCCTTCACTACACCTCGAACGACGAAGCCAAGCTGGACTTCGTGGAGAGCGCCGCAGCAGCCGAGTTCGATATCACGCCCCGGCGGGTGGCGCAGAAGCCGTGGTGGCACAGCTACCTGCCTGCCCCGTACCGGTGCACGCATGGCCGCCGCAACCCGCTCCACGACTGGTTCCGCGAGCTGGGCATCGATGACCTGCGGTCCTACCAGAAGCGCATCCCCGACGTCCTGTACTCCGCAAGCAACCCCGAGATCGCCGTGTTCCTGCGGCATCTGTGGGCGACGGACGGGCGTGTCCGGAATCCGAGCGGCAACTCAAGCCCGAAGGCGTACTACGCCACCTCTTCCCGGCAGCTGGCCGACGGCGTAGCGCTTCTGCTCGGCCGGCTGGGGATCGTGGCACGGATCCGAAAGACCCAGAAGGCCGGCCACCGCCCGTCGTACCGCGTGATCATCGCCGACGGACCCAGCCTGCGCAGGTTCTGCTCCGACGTCGGCGTCCACGGACGTCGCGGCGAGACGGCCCGCCAGCTGCTGGCCGCTCCGGAGGGCAGGTCAGCCAACACCAACACCGACACCGACACCCTGCTGGCCGCGAGCGATGTCTACTGGGACCGGATCGAGAGCATCGAGGCGCTGGGTCCTCAGCCGGTCTACGACGCCACGGTCAAGGGCACCCATAACTTCATCGCCGACGGGATCTTCGCCCACAACAGCATTGAGCAGGACTCGGACATGGTCATCCTGCTCCACCGCGAGGATGCCTATGAGCGGGAGTCGCCGCGGGCAGGCGAAGCGGACTTCATCGTGGCCCAGCACCGCAACGGCCCGACGACCACCGTGACGGTTGCCTTCCAGGGCCACTACAGCCGCTTCGTCGACATGGCGATGTGAGCTGCCGCCCGTGTAGGATCTCACGTCCGGCTTTCTCCAGAATCCGCATGTCTCATGAGACATTGAGAACGCTCCGCGATTGGTGCGCTCGAGCGGCGACGGCCGGGAGGGTCTGCGTAGCCGCGGTCCCCGGCCAGCAGGTCCGCGAGCACGTCGCTGAGCATGGTGATCTCGGTAGTGAGCTCCCCGGCGAGCTGCCGCAGCGAGGTCACCTTCCCGGCATAGGGCTGCGGCAGGCCAAGGCCGTCCAGCCACGCCGACCCGGCCACCCCGAAAATATCGGAACAGGTCACCGGGACGCCCAGCTTGGCCAGCACGGCGTGGACCTGGTCCTTGCAGCTGGTCCGCAAGCTCACCAGCTTGGCCCGGTACCGGGTCAGCTCCCGCAGCTCCCGGACTTCGGCCGGGGCGATCCAGGCCTCGGCCAGCCGGCCCATCCGCAGCAGGTCCGCCAGGTC
>JBOHCO010000275.1:0-2568 GCA_050698895.1 Streptosporangiaceae bacterium | reverse complement strand
GGATTCCTGCGCGGCGCGGGACAGGTTCTTAGAGTCCCGCCGCAGGCTGAAGGCCAGCACGGCCAGCATCAGGCCGTAGAACAGCAGCCAGGCGGCCAGCACCGTGAGCAGCAGGATCAGCGAGATGTTCGGCCAGAACAAGACGACCAGGCCGGCCGCCAGGCCCACGATCCCGGTCAGCACCTTGAGCCCCCGTCCGGGCGCATGGCCCATGGTGGCGGCGGTGATGAGGTCCCCGATGCCGTGAATGACCCAGATGACCCCGACCACCAGGGTCACGGCCAGGATGGTCAGCGAGTGATGCCTGACGCAGTACAGGCCCGCGATCACGGCCAGCAGGCCGATCACGATGTCCGCGGCCCGCATCCCGCCGCTCTCGCCGGCCCCGGTGATGCCCTCGAACAGCCGGAACACCCCGGCTACCAGCAGCGCCGCGCCGATCAGGACGGCCACCACGGACAGCGTGGCGTGGGGCCAGACCAGCAGCACGATGCCCAGGCCGATCATGCCGACAGCGGCCAGCAGCGCGGTCGGCCAGGCCAGGTTGGCGATGGACGCGGCCATCCGAGCCTCGGCGCGGCCCGCCTCGGCCCGCCGCTCGGCCCGCGGGTCAGGACCGCCCGCGGCCGACTCGCCCGGCGATGGTCGCCCCTGGGCCGGAACTCCGTGCTGACCTGCCGTCGGGCGGTCCTGGGCGACCCCCGGCGGCGTGCTGCCCGGCTCTGGCCGGCTGGCCTGCGGATCAGTCATATCGACCTCCGATCTGGATCGTCTGGAGGTGGTCATCTGTCATCGTCCGGCCGACCTGCGCAGATGATCATCACCCGCGCCGGGTGAACACCGCCGTCCTGCCCTAGACTTGGCGGCCGAAGCCATGTGCGATCAGCCATGCCCCAGACCCGCAACCCTGGCCTGGGAGAATTTCTCAGGAGTCCCCTCGCAGTGAAGACCGATGTCGAAGAACTGAGTCCCACCCGTGTGAAGCTCACCGTCGAGGTGCCCTTCGACGAGCTGAAGCCGAACCTTGATAACGCCTATCGCGAGGTCGCCCGGCAGGTCCGGATTCCCGGCTTCCGGCCGGGCCGGGTCCCGCCGCAGGTCATCGACCAGCGCGTGGGCCGAGGCGCCGTGCTGGAACAGGCGGTCAACGAGGCGGTGAACGAGTTCTACGGGAAGGCTCTAGCCGAGCACGACGTCTTCGCGCTCGGGCAGCCGGACCTGGAGATCACCAAGCTGGACGACGGCAAGGAGCTGGCGTTCACCATCGAGGTCGACCGGCGGCCGCACTTCGACCTGCCCGACTTCGATGGCCTGCCGGTCACCGTGGACGACGCCGAGGTCACCCCCGACCAGGTCGAGGAGTACCTGGGCTCGCTGCGCGAGCGGTTCGCCTCCCTCAAGGGCGTGGAACGGCCGGTGGAGAACGGCGACTACGTGTCCATCGACCTGGCCGCCTCGGTGGACGGCGAGGCGGTCGAGGACGCCCAGGCCAGCGGCATCTCCTACGAGGTTGGCTCCGGCAACATGCTGGACGGCCTCGACGAGGCCCTGATCGGCATGTCGGCCGATGACACCACCACGTTCACCTCCGAGCTGGCCGGCGGCCAGCTGGCCGGGATGGCCGCCGACGTCCAGGTCACCGTGAACAGCGTGAAGGTCAAGGAACTGCCGGTGCTGGACGACGAGTTCGCCCAGTCGGCCAGCGAGTTCGACACCATCGGCGAGCTGCGCGCGGGCACCCGCAAGCAGCTCGAGCAGATGCGCCGGGCCGGCCAGGCGGGCCAGGCCAGGGAGCGGACGCTGGACGCCGTGCTGGAGCAGGTCGACATCCCGCTGCCGGACAGCATCGTGGAGGCCGAGACCCAGGCCCGCCGGGACAGCCTGGAGAGCCGCCTCAGCCAGGCCGGCATGAACCTGGACGCCTACCTGGAGGGCAGCGGCCAGAGGGCCGAGCAGCTCGAGGAGGAGTTCGAGGCCGACGCCCGGCGCTCGGTCAAGGCGGGCTTCATCCTGGACAAGATCGCCGTGGACGAGGAACTGGGCATCGAGTCCGACGAGCTGAACGCCTACATCACCGAGCAGGCCTACCGGATGGGCGTGGCGCCCAACCAGCTGGCCCAGCAGCTCACCGAGAACGGCCAGATCAACAGCGTGGTCGCCGACGTCCTGCGGTCCAAGGCGCTGACCATGATCACCGAGCAGGCGACCGTGACCGACGAGACCGGCCGCTCGGTGGACATCGCCGAGGCGTTCCGCGGCGACGCGGCCGGTGACGAGGCCGCGGCCGGTGCCGAGGCCCAGGCCGGTGACGAGGACAGCGACGGCGCCGAGGCCGGCGACGAGGCCGAGCCGGAGGGTCGCGCCTAGGCCCGGCGGGCCGCCCGCCCAGCCGCTTCCGGCCGCCTGCCCGCTGGACTGCGCCGTCAGCGAACAAGCGGCCCTCGGCGGACTTCCCGCTTCGGGGAGCGGGTTAGTGTCACTTGCAATGACCAAGGCGCGGAACAACGACAGCAAGGAGGGCACCGTGACCACGGCACCCGACGACCAGCAGCACGGTCCAGGGCTGGT
>JBOHCO010000274.1:0-1603 GCA_050698895.1 Streptosporangiaceae bacterium | reverse complement strand
GCCCTGGAGATCTACCAGCGCATCGGGGCACCGGACGCCCGGGAGGTCCGGGACCTGCTGGGCCAGCTCGGCGGCTAGGCGCGGGCCGGTCACCAGCCGCGCGGGCCGGCCAGCCGCCCGCGGTCGTCCTCGACGACGGCCACGTCGTCCGGGCCGCCGAACGGGCCCCTCAGCAGGGCCGGCGCGCGCAGCAGGGCCCACCGCCGCCCGCCTGTCCGGCGAACCGGGCGAGGTGGGGGGACCGGGCGGGGCTGGTCGGTACGGGTCTCGGGGTAGATCCTGGTGTCGATCATCGTGCTCGCCTTCCTGCGTTTTTCCGATGACTCCACCCTCGTCAGCACCGGCCGCCCGAACCACACGTAGCCACCCACATGAGCGCCCACATGATCGCGGCGGATCGGGCATCCTGGTCCGGTGACACTGACGATGTGCGTGCTGCTCTGGGCGCGGCCGGGCCAGGACGACGACCTCACCGCCTACGAGGACCGGGTGCTGGCGCTGGTCCCCGAGCACGGCGGCCGGGTCCTCCAGCGCGCGCGGGGCGACGGCGCCGGCGATCAGCCGCTGGAGGTCCAGATCCTGGAGTTCCCGTCCCCGGCGGCGCTCGGCGCCTACATGGATGACGGCCGCCGGACGGCACTGGCCGGTGACCGGGACCGGGCCATCGCCCGGACCGAGGTCATCAACGTCGAGCTGCTCCAGCCCGCCGAACGCGAGCCGGTCGAGCGCGAGCCGGTCGAGCGCGAGCCGTCCGGACCCTAGCCGCCGAAGGCCGCCGCCGCGTGACCGGCGCCCGGCCCCTCGGCCCTGGCCACGATCCGGCCGGCCCGGATGCGGACGGCGGTCTCGGTGACGTCGCTGACGGCGGGCACGCCCGCGGCCTCGGCCAGGCGGCCGGTCTCGTCCAGCACCACCTGCACGTCCGGCCAGGCCGCGGCCGGGAAGGCCCGGCGCAGCAGGCCGCTGAGCCCGGCGATGGCCAGCCGGGCCAGGGGGGCCAGCTCGCCGGGATCCCCCGTGACCACGACGACGGTCACGGCCGACCCGGACGGCGCGGCGCGCACCGCTTCCTCGGCCGCCGCGAGCCGGCGCAGCCCGAGCACCGTGACCACGCCGTCGCCCGCGAGCCGGGCGGGCTGCGCGCGCACCGCGTCCGCGGCCGGCGGCGGGGCCCACGGGTCGTCGGCGGGCCGCGCGGCAGGGACATAGGGCAGGTGCGGCGGGTCCCACCGGTCACCTAGGGCGAGGCCGGCCAGGTGCTCGCAGACCAGGGAAATATCAAACGGATCCCCGTAGCCGGGCGCGGCCGCCGCCATCTGGCTGGCCCCGTGCAAGATCAGCAGGGCGGCTTCGGCGGTGCGGACGAGCCGCGCCGGCGAGCGGGCCAGCCGTTCCAGGCCGAGTCCGAGCAGCATCGCGTCCAGCTTCAGGAGCTGGTCGAACGCGGTCCTGGTCGGCTCGCTGGCCTGGATCTCCGGCAGCAGGTCGGAGCCCAGCCGGGCCGCGGTGTCGTCGGACTCGGCGGCCAGCGGCAGCCCGGCCAGCCAGGCGCGGGCCAGCGCGCCGAGGGCCTGCGCCGGGGTCCGTCCGGGCTCGGCGCCGG
>JBOHCO010000273.1:0-2303 GCA_050698895.1 Streptosporangiaceae bacterium | reverse complement strand
GTCGCCCCCGGCAACGGCCGTCGTCACCTGGGCGATGTTGCGGACCTGGCTGGTGAGGTTGCCCGCCAGCTGGTTCACGCTCTCCGTCAGGTACATCCAGGTGCCCGAGACGTCCTTCACCTCCGCCTGACCACCGAGCCGGCCCTCGGTGCCGACCTCGCGTGCCACCCGGGTCACCTCCGCCGCGAAGGCCGAGAGCTGGTCGACCATCGTGTTGATGGTGTCCTTCAGCTCGGCGACCTCACCCCGGGCTTCGACGCTGATCTTCTGGGACAGGTCGCCCCGGGCGACGGCCGTGGTCACCTGGGCGATGTTGCGGACCTGGCTGGTGAGGTTGCCCGCCAGCAGGTTCACGTTGTCGGTCAGGTCCTTCCAGGTCCCCGACACACCCGGGACGATCGCCTGACCACCGAGGCGTCCCTCGGTGCCGACCTCGCGGGCCACCCGGGTGACCTCGTCCGCGAAGGCGGAGAGCTGGTCGACCATCGTGTTGATGGTGTTCTTCAGTTCGAGCAGTTCGCCGCGGACCTCCACGCTGATCTTGCGAGAGAGGTCGCCCCGGGCGACGGCCGTGGTCACCTGGGCGATGTTGCGGACCTGGCTCGTGAGGTTGCCGGCGAGCTGGTTCACACTCTCCGTCAGGTACATCCAGGTGCCGGAGACATCCTTCACCTCCGCCTGACCGCCGAGGCGTCCCTCGGTGCCGACCTCGCGGGCCACCCGGGTCACCTCGGCCGCGAAGGCCGAGAGCTGGTCGACCATCGTGTTGATGGTGTCCTTCAGCTCTGCGACCTCGCCTCGGGCTTCGACGCTGATCTTCTGGGACAGGTCGCCCCGGGCGACAGCCGTGGTCACCTGGGCGATGTTGCGGACTTGGCTGGTGAGGTTGCCCGCCAGCAGGTTCACGTTGTCGGTCAGGTCCCTCCAAGTGCCCGAGACCCCCTGAACGTCCGCCTGGCCGCCGAGCCGGCCCTCGGTCCCGACCTCGCGGGCCACCCGGGTCACCTCGGCGGCGAACGCCGAGAGCTGGTCGACCATGGTGTTGATGGTGTCCTTCAGGGACAGCATCTCGCCCTTGACGTCGACGGTGATCTTCTGGCTCAGGTCGCCCCGGTGCACCGCGGTGGCGATCTGCGAGATGTCCCTGACCTGCCCGGTGAGGTTGTCGGCCATGGCGTTGACCGAGTCGGTGAGGTCCTTCCAGGTGCCCGCCACGCCGGGGACGCGGGCCTGGCCGCCCAGCTTGCCCTCGGTGCCGACCTCCAGCGCCACCCTGGTCACCTCGGAGGTGAACAGCGCGAGCTGGTCGGTCATGCTGTTGAACACCGTGGCGATCTCATCCATGAGCGGATCGCCGGTGTGCGGCAGACGGGTGCCGAAGTCTCCGCCACGGACCGCGGTCAGGCCATCCAGCAGCTGCTGGAGCCGCGGATCGGCGGGCTGGCCAGCAGCCAGGTGGGCGGTTGCCATGACAGACTCCTCATGCCGTCCGGCGGCGTGGGGCGACGATTCCGTCACCGTGCGTTCTAGGACAGACCGATGCTCCCACGCTAGGCGATGGGGTAAAACTAGCCGGGAGAGCACAGGGTCGTGACCGCTAACGCGGCATTGCGGCGGTACCGGCGCCCTGAGCCGCTCCCAGGAAGGCCTGCCTTGACCGCAGCCAGTGGTGCTGAGTTCCTCCGGCTGAGCGCCCTTATCGCCCGGCAGCGCCGCGAGCTGGACCGGCTGGAGGCCCAGGCCGCCGCCCGGGCCGTGGTGGACCTGGCTCGTGGCGTGCTGATGGAGCGGCTGCGGTGCTCCGCCGCGCAGGCCCAGGAGCAGCTCATGGCCCTGTCCAGCGAGTCAGGGACGAGCATTCTCGAGCTGGCGGCGCAGATCACCGGCGAGGTCGTCCCGCCGACCGCGGCCGCTTCCTCCCGCCAGACCTCAGTCACGCCGGCGCCCGGGGCGCCCGAGACGGCCGAGGCGGGGCGGCCCCGCGTCGCGGCGGCCAGGATCGCCCTGGCCGGGGCCGCCGCCGAGCTCGCGCCGGACGGATCCGGTGTCGCCGCCGCCGTGCTGGAAGAGGCCCTCGCCCCCGCCGGGGCCGCCGCCGTGGCGCTCTGGCTGGCCGAGCCCGACGGTGGCCTGGCGCTGGCCGGCGAGGCCGGGTTCGGGGCCCGCGAGGCCAGCCGGTGGCGCCGGATTCATCCCGATATGGACGTACTCGCGCAGCGGGCGGCCCGCGCCGGCCTGGACTCCTGGTGGCCCGGCGGCCGGCCGTCGGGCGAGAGCGCGCCGCTGATCGGTCCCTGGCCGGG
>JBOHCO010000272.1:0-1895 GCA_050698895.1 Streptosporangiaceae bacterium | reverse complement strand
CGCGAAGCTGGGCGTCGTCGTGGCGGTCGGCGGGCACGAAACCGGCGCCGACGGCGGCCAGCCCGGCGGGCATCTTGCCCGGATCCCGCCCGGCCAGGTCTACGTCCCAGCCGCTGGCCAGCAGGCGGCCGCCGATGGCCTGCCCGGTCAGGCCAGTCCCGCCAAGAACACGCGCCCGAGCCACGCCGCCGAGCCTACCGGGCGGCTGGACCCTGATCGTGGGGACCAGGGGCCACCGGTGACCCTGATCCCCCACGATCATGAAGGACGTCCGGGGGCGGCCGGGGCTGAGAGGTCGGGGGCCGGAGGGGCGGGGCGGCGGTCGACCCGGCTGAGGGCGGGCAGGGCCAGGATGCCGCAGACCAGGGTGGGCAGGCCGCCCGCCACCAGGGCCCAGCGAGCCCCAACGACCTGGCCGAGCCAGCCCACGATCGGGCCGCCGATGGGGGTGGAGCCGAGCCAGGCCAGCGCCCACAGGGCCATCACCCGGCCGCGCATGGAGGGCTCGGCGGCCAGCTGCAGCGTGGTCTTGGCCAGCGAGTTGAACGTGATGCTGCCGTAGCCGACGAACAGCATGGCGGCCAGCTCCAGGGGCAGGCTGGGCGCCGCCGAGGCGGCCAGGATGGCCAGGCCCCAGCCGATGGCGGCCAGGCACAGGGCCCGGGTGCGCGGCCGGGGCCGGGCGGCCGAGATGAGCCCGCCGACCACGGCGCCGACGCCCATCAGCGAGGCCATCAGGCCGTAGGTAGCCGCCCCGCCGTGGAACACCTGGCTGGCCATCAGCGGCAGCGTCACCTGGAACTCCCAGGCCAGCGTGCCGATGACGGCGATCATGACCAGCGGGATGAGCAGCTCGGGGGTGGACCGGACGTAGCGCAGCCCCTCCCGGACCTGGCGCTTGCGCCGGGCGACCCGGCGGGCCGGGAACAGCTCGGACCGGCGCATCAGCCCCAGGGACAGCAGCACGGCGCCGAACGACAGCGCGTTGCAGGCGTAGCACAGGGCCAGCCCGAGGGCGGCGGCGATG
This sequence comes from Streptosporangiaceae bacterium, assembly GCA_050698895.1. Classification (GTDB taxonomy): domain Bacteria; phylum Actinomycetota; class Actinomycetes; order Streptosporangiales; family Streptosporangiaceae; genus DASUBV01. The sequence goes on along the minus strand of JBOHCO010000272.1, from coordinate 868 downwards.
ACCCCGCCGGCCGCGGCGCCGAGCACCCGGGCCAGGTTCATGGCGACCGAGTTGAGGGTGACGGCGTTGGGCAGGTCCCGCGCGGTGACCATCTCGGAGATGAAGCTCTGCCGGGCCGGGTTGTCGAACACGTTGACCCCGCCCAGGGCCAGGGCCAGCAGGTAGACCATCCACAGCTCGATGACTCCGGTGGCGATCAGCACGGCGCAGACCCCGGCCAGCAGCCCGGACAGGGTCTGGGTGACGTACATCACCCGCCGCTTGTCCATCCGGTCCGCGATCACCCCGCCCAGCGGGCCGAACACGAACATGGGCAGGAACCGGACCGCGGTGGTCAGCCCGAGCTGGGTGCCGCTGTGGGTCAGGCCGAGGACCAGGAACGACTGGGCCACGGTCTGCATCCAGGTGCCCGCCACCGAGACCAGCTGGCCGAAGAAGTAGAGCCGGTAGTTGCGCTGGCGCAGCGACGAGACCATCTGCCGGGGCCGGAAGTTCAGCCGGTCGGCGGTAGCGGTGATGTGGGGCACGGCATCCCATCGCTGAGAGGTTAGCTGGGCTAAGAATGACATTAGCTCTGTTAAGGACTTATGTCGTTGACTGGCCCGCGGGCGGCCCCGGCCAGCTCGGTCGGCGAGCGGGCCCGATGGTCATGAGCGAGAATGGGGGATGCCGTCACAGCCCGCGCTGTCCCGGCAGCACGCGGCCGGCGCGGCCAGCGCCCGCGGCATGCTGCTGACCCTGCTGGGCGAGCTGGTGCTGCCCGGCGACGGCACGGCCTGGACCTCGGCGGTGATCACCGCGTTCGCGCGCCTGGGCATCGAGGAGAAGGCGACCCGGCAGGCCCTGATGCGGACGGCGGCCGCGGGCT
>JBOHCO010000271.1:0-4735 GCA_050698895.1 Streptosporangiaceae bacterium | reverse complement strand
TCCGCCCGGCACAGGACACGGGCCTCGAACGCGACGTCCCGGCTCCGGGTGCCCACCCGGGTCAGCGTCGCGGTCACCTCGATAACGTCCCCGGCCCGGACCGGGGCCACGAACTGCACGTCGGAGTAGGACGCGAACAGCCCCTCGTCGCCGTCGGACCGGATGCACAGCTCGGTCCCCACGTCGCCGAACAGGCCAAGCACGTAGGCGCCGTCGACCAGGTTCCCGCCGTAGTGCGCGTGACTGTAAGAGACGTACCGCCGGTGCGCGACGCTCAGCCCGGCGCGGGCCCCGCTCACGCCGCGGTCCCGGCCGTCCCGGCGACGGCGTGGGCCAGATAGCTGGCCACCTCGCGGGGGGTGGTGCCCTTGCCGAAGATCTTGTCCACGCCCAGGCCGGGCGCCAGGGCCGGGTCGAAGCGCGGGCCGCCGATGACCAGCAGCGGCCGGCGGCCCGGGTCCGAAGCGGAAGACCCGGCCAGGGCGCGGGCCAGGTCCCTGGCGTTGGCCAGGTGGGCGTCGCGCTGGGTCACCACCTGGCTGACCAGCACGGCGTCGGCGCCCTCGGCGGCGGCCGTGGCCACCAGGCGGGGCACCTCGACCTGGGCGCCCAGGTTGACCACCCGGATCTCCCGGTAGTACTCCAGGCCCTTCTCCCCCGCGTGCCCCTTGACGTTCAGGATCGCGTCGATGCCCACGGTGTGCGCGTCGGTGCCGACGCTGGCGCCGACGACGACCAGCTTGCGGCCGAGCGCGGCGCGGATGCGCTGATTGACCTCAGCCGGGGACAGCAGCGGGTACTCCCGCTCGGCCACGGTTACCTGGTCCAGGTCGACCAGGTGGCTGACCCGGCCGTAGACGATGAAGAACGTGAAGTCGGGCCCCATGCCCTTGGCGTGCACGACCATGGCCGGGTCCAGCCCCATCTTGGCCGCCAGCTGCAGCGCCGCCCCCTCGGCCAGGGCCGGGGCAGCGGCGTAGGACACGGGCAGCGTGAACGACACCTGCACCCGGCCGTCCCCGGTGGTGTCCCCGTAGGGGCGGACAACGGCCATGCCGCCGGCACGCGGCTCGGGGGGGTTAGGGGGGTCGTCCCCCCTGGACGGCACGGTCATGGGTGGCCTCGTTCCAGGAGGTCGGCGGCCGGGTTGAAGTAGTCTGCCGCGCGGGCGATGACCCCGTCCAGGCCGCGGCCGCCGTCAGCCGGCCGCCTGGTGATCCCGAACGTGCCGTCCGCGATGGCCGTCAGCAGCCCCTGGTCGCCGATCTTGCGGAGCAGGACCACCGCCTCATCCAGCACCTGATGAGCGCGCCGGTCGACGAACCCGCCGGGCTCGGGCCGGAAGCTCTCGCCGAGCCGGGCCGCGGCCTGCCGGACGTAGCGCACGTTCTCCAGGGCCAGGTCCCGGTCGGCCAGGAACGGCGTGTGGATGCCCTCGGTCATCATGCCGATGAGCAGGATGGACTGGCCGGTCATCAGCCCGGCCAGGTTGAAGAACGCGTCGAGCAGGTAGCCCGCGAACACGTTGCCGGTCATGTGCTTGGTGGGCGGCATGTACTTGAGCGGCGCGTCGGGGAACAGCTCGCGGATCAGCTGGGCGTGGGCCAGCTCGAGCACGAACGAGTCCGGCACCGCCGGGTCGATCTCGAACGCGTGGCCCAGCCCGAGCTGGCCGTCGGCCAGGCCGGCCTCGTGGCCGAAGAACTCGTTCAGCAGCTGGCTGACCACCACGGTGTGCGCGGCGTCCACGGCGTCGGCGGTGGTCAGGTAGTTGTCCTCGCCGGTGTTGATGATGATGCCGGCGCGGGCGTGGATCTGCCGGGAGAACCGCTGGTCGATGAACGTCCGGCGGGGGTTGATGTCGCGGAAGATGATCCCGTACATGCAGTCGTTCAGCATCATGTCCAGCCGCTCCAGGCCGGCCAGCGCCGCGATCTCGGGCATGCACAGGCCCGAGGCGTAGTTGGTCAGCCGGACATAACGGCCCAGCTCGCGCGACACCTCGTCCAGCGCCGCCCGCATCAGCCGGAAGTTCTCCTGGGTGGCGTAGGTGCCCGCGAAGCCCTCCCTGGTCGCGCCCTCGGGCACGTAGTCCAGCAGCGACTGCCCGGTGGACCTGATCACCGCGATGACGTCGGCGCCCTCCCGCGCCGCGGCCTGGGCCTGCGGGATGTCCTCGTGGATGTCGCCGGTGGCCACGATCAGGTAGATCCACGGCATGGGCGGCTGCGCGGTCTGGCCGATGAGCCGCTCGCGCGCGGCCCGCTGGTCGTCGATGCGGGCGATGCCCGCCGTCAGCGCGGCGGTCGCGGCGGTGCGGGCGGTCCGCTCCCTGATTCCCGAGGGGATAGCAAACAGGGTTGTGCCCCTGGCGGCCGCGGCGGCCAGCGAGGCCAGGTCGGGGTAACCCCCTTCGAGCATGGCGTCAAAGACCGGGAGGGCCACGCCATGCTCGAGGCCGACGCTCTCGCGCACCGCGTCGGCGAGCCGGTTCACCCACGGCATGCCGTCGGCGTCGGCGCCCCGCAGCCCGGCCAGGCGGAGCACCGCGCGCTCGACCGACGCCGTGGTGTGCGTCCGGGCCATGTCCACGATGGGCTGCCCGGCCCGGCGGGCGAGTTCCCTGGCCTCGGCGACCGCGGCCGGGTCCAGGGTCAGCCTCGGCTGCATCAGTGCTCCTCCTGGTGACGGCCGTCGAACAGCGCCCGGACGCCTGGCTCCGACCGGATCAGGTCCAGGGCCAGCCCGGCATGTCCGGGAACATACCCGTTGCCGATCAGCATGGTCAGGTCGGCCGCCACCCCCTCGGCGCCCAGCGCCGCCGCGCCGAACGAGGTGGCCATGGAGAAGAAGATGACCGTCCCGCCGGGCGCGGTGCCCAGGATCGCGCCGCCCTCGCAGCCCGGCACGTCCACGCACACCACGGTCACGTCCGCGGGCCCGCCCGCCGCGCGCACCGCCGCGGATACGCCGACCGGGTCCCTGGCGTCGGCCACCACCACCTGGTCGGCCAGCGCCGCCCGGCGCAGCCGCTCAGCCTCGGCCTCGTGCGGCACCACGCCGATGACCCGGCTGGCCCCGGCCCGGCGAGCGGCGGCCGCCGACAGCGACCCGCTCTTGCCCCCGGCGCCCAGGATGGCCACGACCGGCGAACGGGCCGCGCTGACCACGCGCCGGGTCAGGGCCGGGGCGCCGCAGACGTCGAGCACGGCCAGGGCCAGCTCGGCGGGCAGGTCGTCAGGGAGCAATGCGGCGATGGACCGGCCGAACAGGATCGCGTGGCCCGCGCAGGGCACCTGCTCGGACCGGCCGTCCCAGCGGGCCAGCCCGTCGGTGATGACCAGCGGGGTCAGGCTGAGCGAGACCAGCGTGGCGATGCGGTCGCCCGGCGCCAGGCCCAGCCCGGACTCCGGGCCGACCGCGTCGACCACGCCGATGAGCATGCCGCCCGAGCCGGTGACCGGGTTGTGCATCTTGCCCCGGCGGGCCACGATGCCCGCCGCCGCGGCCCGGACGGCCGCCGGGTCACCGTCGCTGGCCTCGCGCAGCTGCCGGAACGAGGCGGCGTCGAGATTCAGCCGCTCGACCGCGACGCGGACCTCGTCGGGCCAGATCTCCGGCCGCGCGTCCAGCCGCCAGGCGGCCTGCGGCAGCACCCCGGCGGGCTCGAGCACCCGGTGCAATCCCAGCGGCGACACCAGGCGACCATACCGGGATGAGGCGGCAGGGGAACACGGGAGGAAGGCCGCGGGAGGAAGGCGGCAGGCAGCGGCCGGCACGGCCGCTGCCTGCGGTGCCAAGAGGCCGGGCCGGACCTAGCTCCGGACCTAGCTGGTGACCCGCAGCGAGCGGGCCGGAGAGTAGCCGTACATCACGTAGCCGGCCTTGTCCGCCGCGACGGCCCGGAAGCTGTGGCTGCCGGTGCCGTTGCCGCGGATGGTGAACTTGAACGTGCCGCTGGCCGTCTCGTGCGTGGTGCCGACGTTGTACCAGCGGCCGGACCGCTCGGTCTGGAGCTGGATGAGGCGGCCCGCCGCCTTGGCCCGCACGGTGCCCGACCCGGTCACGGTGCGGCCCTTCTTCACGCTGGATTTGCTGAGCGTGAACGTGATGTCCTGCCGGGCCAGCACCGGGTAGCCGGTGGCCTCGCCGGGGGTGCCCAGCACGAGGCCGCTGCCGGACCGGTCCAGGCCCACGGCGAAGCCGGTGCTGGCCACCGCGTCGCCCAGGTCCACCGGGCTGTCCCAGTGCGCCCCGGTGCTGGTCGTCACCTCGTACAGGCCGTAGGTGCGGGCCAGGTGGGTGGACTCGTTGAACACGTGCACGGTGCCGCCGGGGTCCTGGTTGACGGCGAACCACTCCGGGCCGCCGCCCGCGGTGTCCGGCACGGCGCGGGCCGGCCCGAAGCTCGTGCCGTTGAACAACCGCAGCACCAGGGCCTCGCGGCCGCCCGTCTGCTGGGTCAGCAGCGCGGCGCCGGAGACACCGATCAGCGACTCGTCGCGGAACGTGCCGGCCAGGTGGTAGGACGACGTGGCGTCGAAGTTGGTGCCGGACCGGGCGTAGGCGACCCGGACCGTGTCCGGGCTGCCGTCGTTGTCCGAGGCGGCCAGCACGCCGCCGCGGAAGTTGGCCACGCCGACGTTCACGGCGTCCTGGCCGCTGATGGGCGTGGCGATGCCCGCGGGCGGCCCGCTGGCGTTGACCGGGACGCTCTCGACCTGGGTGCTGGTGG
>JBOHCO010000270.1:0-3633 GCA_050698895.1 Streptosporangiaceae bacterium | reverse complement strand
GTCACGCTGCGCGAGGGCGAGACGGCGGGCGTGGTGCTGGAGTCCATGGGCGGGACGCCGCACCGGATCCGGCCGGAGGAACTCCACGGGCTGGTCCACGACACGAGCGAGTTCTGGCGGAACTGGCTGCGGCAGAGCAGCTACCGCGGCCGGTGGCGCGAGGTGGTGGCCCGCTCGGCGATGACGCTCAAGCTGATGACCTACCTGCCGACGGGCGCGCTGGTGGCGGCGCCGACCACGGGGCTGCCCGAGCTGACCGGCGGCGAGCGGAACTGGGACTACCGCTACACCTGGATCAGGGACGCGTCGTTCTCGGTCTATGCCCTGCTGGGGCTGGGCTACGTGGGCGAGGCGGCCGCCTTCGGCCAGTGGGTCAAGGACCGGCTGGTGGAGCACGGCGGCAACGGCGCGACGCCGATGAACATCATGTACCGGGTGGACGGGTCCTCGGACCTGTCCGAGCAGACCCTCGACCACCTGGAGGGCTGGCGCGGCTCGCGGCCGGTCCGGATCGGCAACGGGGCCTCCGACCAGCTGCAGCTGGACATCTACGGCGAGGCCCTGGACGCGGTGGCCAAGATCGACGCGCGCGGGCTCCAGCCGGCCTACGACGGCTGGGAGGCGGTGGCCAGGACCATCGACTGGGTGAGCGAGCACTGGGACCAGCCGGACGAGGGCATCTGGGAGACCCGCGGCGGCCGGAAGAACTTCACCTACGGCCGGTTCCAGTGCTGGGTGGCGCTGGACCGGGCGATCAGGATCGCCGAGAGCCGGGGCCGGCCGGCCGACATCGGGCGCTGGCGGACGGAGCGCGACCGGATCTACCGGCAGGTCATGGACCAGGGCTGGAACCCCAGCCGGGGGGCGTTCGTACAGCACTACGACACCGAGGTGCTGGACTCCTCGCTGCTCATGATGCCGCTGATGGGGTTCGTGTCGCCGCATGACCCGCGCTGGCTCAAGACGCTGGAGGCCATGGACCACGAGCTGGTCTCCGACAGCCTGGTCTACCGGTACAACCCCAGCGCGTCGCCGGACGGGCTGCAGGGTCACGAGGGCACGTTCTCGCTGTGCACGTTCTGGTACGTGGACGCGCTGGCCCGGTCGGGACGGCTGGCCGAGGCCGGGCTGGTGTTCGAGAAGATGCTGACCTACGCCAACCACCTCGGGCTGTACTCCGAGGAGATCGGCATGACCGGCGAGCAGCTGGGCAACTTCCCGCAGGCGTTCAGCCACCTGTCGCTGATCAACGCGGCGATCAACCTGGACTACCAGATGGATCACGGCGCGGGCGACGTGGCGCCGGTCCTGGCCAGGGCAGGCGGGGCCGTCCCAGTCCCGGGCTAGGCCAGGGGCGGGCGGTAGCCTGCCCGATCATGGACACGGTCTCGCTGGTCACCGGAGGCAACCGCGGCATCGGGCGGGAGGTCGGCCGGCAGCTGGCCGGGCTCGGCCACGCCGTGGTGCTGACCGCGCGGTCGGCCGAGGCGGCGCGGGAGGCGGCCGCGGCGGCCGGGGCCGAGCCGCTGCGGCTGGATGTGGCCGACGGGGCCAGCGTGGCCGACGCGGCCCGCTGGGTCGGCGAGCGGTACGGGAAGCTGGACGTGCTGGTCAACAACGCCGCGATCAACTACGACACCTGGCAGGACGCGGCCACCGCGGACCTGGCGGTGGTCCGGGAGACGGCCGAGACCAACCTGTACGGGCCGTGGATGATGGTCCAGGCTTTCCTCCCCCTGCTGCGAGCCAGCCAGCACGGCCGGATCGTCAACGTGTCCAGCGAGGTGGCCTCGCTGGCCAGCATGGGCGGCGGCACCCCGGCCTACTCGGCGTCCAAGGTCGCGCTCAACGCGCTGACCAGGATGCTCGCCGCGGAGCTGCGCGACGACGGCATCCTGGTCAACGCGATCTGCCCGGGCTGGGTGGCCACGGACATGGGCGGGCCCGGCGGCCGGCCGGCGGCCGAGGGGGCGGCCAGCGTGGTGTGGGGCGCGACGCTGCCCGACTCGGGGCCGACCGGGGGCTTCTTCCAGGACGGCCGCCGGCTGCCCTGGTGATCAGCCGCGCCGGTCGTCATCGCGTGCGCTCACGGGCTGCCCTTGCCGTCGTCGCCTCGCCCCGGTCCCGGCGCAGGGGTCAGCGGGCCGCGCCGGACAGCCGGTCCACGCAGGCCCCGCATGGTCATCGGCTGGCGGAAGGTGACCCGCGCGGGCCGCTCCAGCTCGGTGACCTCGCCGTTGCGCACGCCCAGCGGCCCCGGCTCCCGGTAGGCGGTGCCGAGGCTCACCGGGTCGGCGGAGATCTGCGTGGTGCCGCGGAACGCCGAGGACCTGCCCAGCCAGCGGTCCTGCCCCCGGAAGTCGATGATCAGGTCGACGATCTGCTCGGCGGGGCCGTGGATGTCGGCCTGGCACGGGATGTCGATCGTCATGGGCTGCTCTCTGACCGGGGGACCCGGAGCGGACATTACGCGACCCGGATCCCGGTTGCTACGGTGACCGGGTGACTGACCGCATGACCACGCAACCCCGCCCGCGGACCCTGGTCCTGGCGTCGGGCTCGGCCGGGCGGCTGCGCGTGCTGCGCGACGCCGGGTTCGCGCCGGAAGTCCAGGTCAGCGGCGTCGACGAGAGCACCGACGACGGGCTGGACACCGCCGCGGTGGTGTCCGTGCTGGCCGAGCGCAAGGCGGCAGCGGTGGCCGGGCAGTGCCCGGACGCGCTGGTCCTGGGCTGCGACACGCTGCTGGACTTCGAGCAGACGGCCTTCGGCAAGCCGGCCTCGGCCGAGCAGGCCGAGGCGCTGTGGCAGCGGCTGTCCGGGCGGCAGGCGACCCTGCTGACCGGTCACTGCCTGATCGACACCCGGCGCGGCCTGCGGGCCTGGGGCGTGGGGCGCACGGTGGTCCGGTTCGGCACCCCCAGCGCGGCCGAGCTCGCGGCCTACGTGGCCACCGGCGAGCCGATGCAGGTGGCCGGCGGGTTCAGCATCGACGGGTTCGCGGCCCCGTTCATCGAGGGCGTCGACGGCGACCCGAACAACGTGATCGGCCTGTCCCTGCCACTGCTGCGGCGGCTGCTGGCCGATCTCGGCCTGGCCATCACCGACCTGTGGCGGCCGGCCCGCAGCGGCCTGCCCTACGCTGGCCGCGAAACCGCTGCCGCAGGCGCCGCGGGCCCGGGTACGGTGGCCCCACCAGGCTCTCATCCAGGCCCTGGACCAGGCGCGGACCAGACCGGCGCCTGACCAGGGCGGATCGCGGGAGGCAAACGGCGATGCTGGACCCGGCGGTGACTCCCGCCCCGGACGACCGCCCGCCGCTGCTGCGGACCATGGTGGGCGACGTGCTGCGCCGGATCCGGCTCGAGCAGCGCCGCACCCTGGCCGACGTGGCCCGGGCGGCCAGGGTCTCGATGCCCTACCTGTCCGAGGTGGAGCGCGGCCGCAAGGAGGCCTCGTCCGAGGTCCTGGCCGCCATCTGCGCCGCCCTGCTCATCGACCTGTCCGGCCTGCTGGCCGAGGTCGGGCGCGACCTGGCTGACCAGCGGCCGGCCCAGGTGATCCGGCTGGGCACCGCCGGCCTCCACGACGCCGCCGCCGGCCGCCGCCGCGCCGCGCCGCCCGTCTCGCGGC
>JBOHCO010000269.1:0-2886 GCA_050698895.1 Streptosporangiaceae bacterium | reverse complement strand
AGCAGGCCCCAGACGTGCCCGTAAGAGACGTGGCCGACGAGTTCCTCGATGTCCACGCCCCGGTAACGAAGCGCCCCGCCCTCCTTGTCCGGCTCGGCGATCTCCGTCTCGAATGCCACAACGCCCTCTAGGCCCGGCGTGAAGTCGGACATGCGTGCTTCCTCCGTCTCCTTAATCCGCGGCGGGCCGGCGGGCTGGCCAGGTGATCAGGCCGCACGTGCGTGAGCGGCGGGGGCCAGCGGGCCCTACGGCCAGCAGATCTATTGAACCCCTCTGTCCCCACGGACTGGTAACCGGATGGGTCTATCGGGCTCGAGCGAGCTTGTGTGAGGATCAGTACCCGTGAGTGCCCAGGACAAGACCAGCCAGCTGGACCAGACCCTCGATGAGTCGACGCTGCCCGCCGAGCCGATGGACCTGTTCGCTCGCTGGATGGCCGAGGTGGTCGCCGTCGGGCTGCCCGAGCCGACCGCCATGGCCCTGGCCACCGTGTCTGCCGACGGCCGGCCGCGGGCCCGGATGGTGCTGCTGAAGGCCTACGACGCCAGCGGCTTCACCTTCTACACCAACCGCACCTCGCGCAAGGCGAGCGACCTGGGCGAGGTGCCGCGCGCCAGCCTGCTGTTCCCCTGGTACGCGATTCAGCGCCAGGTGATCATCGAGGGCACCGTGACGCAGCTCACCACCGAGCAGAGCGAGCCCTACTTCCACTCCCGGTCGCGCGGCTCCCAGCTGGGCGCCTGGGCCAGCCGTCAGTCGACCGTCATCGCGTCGCGGGCCGAGCTGGACGACCGTGTCGCGGAGCTCAGCCGGCGCTGGCCCGAGGGCACCCAGGTGCCCATGCCCGGCTTCTGGGGCGGCTATCTGGTCGAGCCGCAGGTCATGGAGTTCTGGCACGGCCGGGTGGACCGGCTGCACGACCGCTTCAGGTACCGCAGGGACGCCTCCGGCGGCTGGACCTCCGAGCGGCTCTCGCCCTGACGCGACCGGCCCGGTCAGACCGCCGGCCGCGGGATCACCGCTGCTGGTTCGCACTCGCGCCCGCGCGACATAGCATCGGTGCTGGAAGGAGTGCACGTGACGGCGCACGGGCTGATCGATACGACCGAAATGTACCTTCGCACGGTCTTCGAGCTCGAGGAAGAAGGCATCGTCCCGCTGCGCGCGCGCATCGCCGAGCGGCTGTCCCAGAGCGGGCCGACCGTCAGCCAGACCGTGGCCCGGATGGAGCGGGACGGGCTGCTCACGGTGGAGGGCGACCGGCAGCTGGCGCTGACCGAGAGCGGTGCCGCGCTGGCCATGCGGGTGATGCGCAAGCACCGGCTGGCCGAGTGCCTGCTGGTCAGCGTCATCGGACTGCCCTGGGAGGAAGTCCACATCGAGGCCTGCCGCTGGGAGCACGTGATTTCGGACCACGTGGAGCGGCGGCTGGTCGAGCTGCTGGAGTACCCGGTGCACTGCCCGCACGGCAATATCATTCCCGGCCTGGACGAGCTGGGCGTGCCCGAAGATGCCGTTAAGCGCGCAGCTCAGGCCGTGGATGAGGCGGGTATCGCCATGACAAAGATGACTTTGCCGGGCGACGAACCAGTGGTCGTCCGCCGTATTAGCGAACAAATCCAGAGCGACGCAGCTGTGATGCTTAAACTCAAGAACATCGGGATACAACCCGGACGCGAGGTGACCCTCGCGGTCAGCAACGAAGGCATACGGGTGACAGGTGGCGACAGGGTCGGCAGCCCGGGGGATGACCTCCCCCGGCAGATCGCGGCGCATGTGTTCGTCACTCGGTCGTGACGGCCGGCCGCGCGGGCAGGTGGGCGGTGAATGATCAGCTGGGTGAGCAGCTGGTGAGCCGGCCCGGTGATGCCGAGCACCCGGCGCCGCGCCCGCTGCTCGGTGCCGACGCGGTGCTGAATCAGTTGGCGGCGGGCGTCGTGGTCATCGACCGCGAGGGCAGCCTGCTGTACGCCAACGACTTCGCCGTCTCGCTGTTCGGCTTCCCCGACGACGCCGAGCACCTGGTCGGCCGGTCCCTGCTGTCGCTCGGCTTCGAGGAGGGCGACGCCCGCAAGGCGCGGGACATGACCCGCCAGGTGATGCGCGGCTGGCCCTGGGAGGGCACGTTCGCGACCCTGCGGGTCGACGGGTCGCGCGTGTTCATCCGCGCCCAGGCCGCGCCGCTGGCCGCCCCCGACGGCGAGATCACCGGCATCGCGATCATCGCGCGCGAGACCAGCAACCACGGCAGCCTGGGCGGCAGCGATCGCATCGGCGTGCTCGAGCGCATCGGCGAGCGGCTGGCCGGCTCCCTGGAGCTGAGCGTCACGCTGAGCCAGGTCGCGCAGACGCTGGTGCCGCAGTTCGCCGACCACTGCTTCATCGACCTGTTCCAGGGCGACAAGCTGGTCCGCCGCGCGCAGCTCCACTCGCGCGGCTGGATGCCCGAGCCCGGCACCTGGGCCCTGGTCGGCGAGCCCATCGCCTACCCCGCGGGGCATTTCTGCCAGCAGGCCATGGCCCGGATGGACGCGGTCGTGGTGGAGGACCTGGCCCAGGACCAGTTCCCCGCGCCCAGCCGCCGGAGCAAGGAGGTCTGCGACGACGTCCAGCTCACCTCGGTCATCGCCGCACCGCTGATCGCCCGCGGCCAGCTCCTCGGCGTGATCAGCATGGCGCTGTCCCAGCTCACCGAGCGCCGGGAGCGGCACTACGGGGCCGACGACCGGGACTTCCTGTCCGCCGTGGCCAGCCGGGTCGCCGTGGCCATCGACAACTCCATGCTGTTCGAGGAGGAGCGCCGCACCGCGCTGGCCTTCCAGACCAGCCTGCTGCCGCTCGACCCGCCCGCGCTCGACGGGCTGGACGTGGCCTACAAGTACGTGC
>JBOHCO010000268.1:0-3249 GCA_050698895.1 Streptosporangiaceae bacterium | reverse complement strand
GGCGATACCTTAGCAATTACGGTCAAACCGGAAGGTGCCATTCATCAAGTTCATACTCTGTGCGCCCCGGCGCCGTTCCGGTCAGCCGGGCATCGGGCCGCAGGTGGCCGTTGGCCAGGCCGTACCGCTGGCCGCCACCGCCGTCACCCAGGTCCCAATCGTCTTGCCCTTGACCGTGACCGCCGAGCCGGTCTGCGAGTACCAGTCGCCGAACCGCTGGTTGCCGTCGACCTTGCCGTGCCGCAGCCAGGTCGAGGAGTCGCTGCGCGGGTGCGAGGTCTTCCCGGCGGCCAGCTTGGACGCCGGGATCAGGTGCTTGTCGACGAAGCACTGCACGATCAGGGAAGCGGCCTGCGGCACGGTGATCTGGGTCGCGGTGGGGCCGCTGGAGGACGGGCTGGCCGGCGGCGAGGATGAACCGCCCCCGGCCGCCGGGCTGGTCGAGCTGCCGCACGCGGCGCAGGCCAGGGCGGCCGCCGTCACGGCGGCCACGGCCAGTGCCCTCGGGTTAAGCCTGGTCACGCCGTCCTCCATTGGTAGCCATTGCCGCCCACAGGTCCTTGTCGCCCACAGGTTACGGTCAGCCGCCGTTGTTGCCGTTCACTCCGAGCTGCAGGTCCATGGTCTTGGCGATGAGCAGTCTCCAGTTCTCGAGCGTCTGCTCACCGCCGGGGGTGCTCGAGCCGTAGGCGTCGGAGGAGTGGTCGCTCCAGTAGTTGCCGAGATCGAGCGACGGCTGGCCGTTGGGCCCGAAGGCGTCCGGGGGCAGCGGGGTCTTCAGCGCCCCGACCTGGCCCAGGCCCTGGAGAAGCGGGATCTCCGACAGCCACTCGTCGACCTGGATCTGGCTGGTCTGGGAAGAGACGGCGTTGGACGCGTTGTCGGTCGAGAACTGGGGCAGGATCGGCCCGGCCAGCGACAGCAGCGACTTGGCGCCGGTCAGGACCTGCCCGTCGCCGGGGATCATCCCGAATCCGGTCTCGGCCATCGAGATCATCTGGTTCAGCATCTGGTTGTGCAGGTCCTCCTGCTGGGCCTCGGTGATGCCCACGTTGGTGGCCTCGACGCTGATCCGCGAGTACAGGGAGGCGAACGCCTGGACCGGGCTGGCCAGGCCGGGTATGGAGCCGCCGTTGGTCAGGATGCCCAGCGAACTGCCCATGGCCAGGCTCGACATGGCCTGCATCTGCGTGAGGTCGCTCTGGTTCAGGCTGAGCTCCTGCAGGTACGCCGACAGCTGCGACCCGCTGACCCCGATGACGTAGGGCTGACCGGGACCGGGCTGGAACACCGGGCTGCGCTGCGGGCCGTCCGACGAGGCGGCCAGGTCTGGCATGTACCGGGAGAAGGTGTCCATCAGGGCCGCCCGGACCGGCGGCGACACCTGCCAGATGACGCTGCCGCCGTCGATCAGCGGGGCCGGGACGTTGTTAATGATGTTGTAAGCGGCCCAGGCCGACTGCTGCGAGGGCACGCCGTCGCCGCGCGGCGCGGAGGTGGCGGCGTTCAGGAAGCTGCCGATGGCCTGCTGGTCGATGCCGCCCTCGTAGACCTCGGGAAAGGTGCCAGGCGGCCGCTCGTTCGGGCCCAGGACCGTGAAGTTCTTGCCCGGCGGATCGCCGTTCTCGAAGGAATACCTGAGGCCGCCGCCATTGAGCAGGAAGCTCGCGAACTTGCCGTCGCCCTGACTGCCGAGCAGCTGCATGGCCGCGGTCTTGTTCTGCGCGTCCACTGCGATCAGCGCGGACAGCGGGTCGTACTGGGCCAGGCCATCGTCCACCTGCTGGAAGGCCTGCTCCGGGATCGGGTACTTGGTCGGGCCGAGCGGGATCTGCAGGGTCCCGTTCTGCTCCGCGTTGTACTCGGCCATGGTCAGCTGGGCCAGGAAGTTCTGCGACTGGGCGGTCGGGTCCGCGGTGCTCCACGCCGATCCCGACGGACCGTACTTGACCAGCATGCCCATCGACCACAGCGTCGAGGTAGCGGTGAGCTGCTTGATGGTCGAGGGCTGGAGCAGGCCCTTGGAGTCGGTGTAGGCCAGGCCGGTCGCGAACGTGTTCAGGATCTGCTGATCCTGCTTGCTGAACGTGTTGGCGAACATCGTCGAGACCGGGATGTCATTCGAGCTGCCGTTGAGGTTGTGCAGCACCCCGGCCAGGCTGGCGACCTGCGGCCCGGCCTGGTTGTAGAAGTCGGCCAGGTAGGTCGAGTCATTCTCCTTGACGTGGTCGCTGACGTCGTCGGCCACGGTCTGGATGTCGGCCAGCGCCTGCTGCGAGTTCGGGTTCTGCTCGGCCGAGTTGAGCAGCTGCACGTCGGCCTTCGCGTTGGCGGCGTCCACCGCCGAGCCGTTCCACGGGATGGTGACCATGGAGACGCAGGCGTTCATGCTGTCGGTCTCGAGCAGCTTCTGGGCCAGGTTGGAGCGGGCCCGCATGTCGGCCGCGTCGATCACCGACCGGGCCTGGGCCTGGGGCAGCAGCGACAGGCTGATCGGCGAGCCGTAGCCGTTCATGGTGTTCAGGATCTTCGGCACGTTGGCCGCGAGCACGTCGCGCAGGTTCTCCAGGGCCGACGCGGCCTTGGCCATCCGGATCGGGTCTACCCCGGCGTAGTCGTCGCTCATGGCTAGCCCCCGTCAGCTCGCGGTCGCCGTGGACTTCGGCTGGTTCCGGGCCAGCTTCTCCATCTGCGTCCGCACGTTGTTCACGACCGTCGTCTCGGCGCCGGGCAGCTGGTTGTTGAGCAAGTTCAGGAGCTGGCCGTAGAAGCCGTTCCAGTCACCGCACCACGACGTGGCGGCGGTGCCGGTCCAGGTCTGATCGGTGATCCAGGTCTTGGCCCCGTTGATGGCGGTGACAATCGCCTGAGCTGCGGCATTGACGGTGGCCATGTCGTTCTCGGCGTCGCTCACCGCCTCCTGGATCAAGCTCCCGTACCCCATGAAGGCTCCCCAGTCGTCGATAGCTCCCCGCGCCGCGCCGGAAGGGTCACCGTATCGGACGAATGCCGCGTCGCATGACCTAATATAACGAAGTCACCATTCCCCCGAGCCTTTTTGTGGCACGATGCCGTTCCTGTAAGCCACGGGTGGCTGGCGGCAGACGCGCAGCCGTAATCACGGAGGGTGGAACCCACTATGACCATGGTCGGTGCACAACTCGGGGAGCTGCGTGCGCTGGTGAGCCAGCTCGGCGGACCTCTCCGGGCCCAGCTCGACAGCGATCTCAACGCCATGAACAGCAAGGT
>JBOHCO010000267.1:0-2608 GCA_050698895.1 Streptosporangiaceae bacterium | reverse complement strand
AGCCCGACGTCGGCCAGCGCGACGTCGGCCAGCGCGACGTCGGCCAGCGCTGCCGCCTTTCCTCACTCCGGCGCGGCCCGGATCGCCCGGATGACCGCGGCCGCGCGGACCGGCCTGCGGGCGGCGTGCCCGCAGCCCCGGCCCGGCGACATGCGCTGCTTCGCCCTGGTGCAGCCGCAGTACGCGGTGAACCGGGCCCTGGCCGCCGGCCGGAAGACCCGGCCGCGCGGCTGGACCCCGCAGCAGCTGGAACGGGCCTATCGGCTGCCGGTGGACCTGCTCTCGCACCAGACGGTCGCGGTGGCCATCGCCGGCCGCACCCCCCACCTGGGCAGCTACCTGCGCACCTACCGCGCGCACTTCGGCCTGCCGGCGTGCGGCCAGCCCAGCGGCTGCCTGCGCATCGTCAACCAGAAGGGCAAGGCCAGGCCCGCCGCGCCCTCCAGCCTGGGCAGCGGCTGGGACATCGAGGCCACGCTGGACGTCTCGATGATCTCGGTGGCCTGCCCGCACTGCAAGATCCTGGTCGTCGAGGCCAACAGCCCGGCGGTGAGCGACCTGGCCCGCGCCGCCGGCACCGCGGCCCGGCTCGGCGCCCAGGTGATCAGCAACAGCTACGGGATCCGGGAGAGCGGGTACAGCCAGCCGTTCGCCCGCTACTACGAGCACCGCGGCCACACGGTCGTCGTGTCGTCCGGGGACCTCGGCTTCGACGCCGCCAACTTCCCGGCCAACCTGGCCTCGGTGACCGCGGTCGGCGGCACCACGCTGTCCCGCGCGCACAACGCGCGGGGGTTCACCGAGCGGGTCTGGAACAACCCCAGCATCTTCGGTGCCGGCAGCAGCGGCTGCTCCGCCTACGTGCGCAAGCCGGCCTGGCAGCGCTCCCCGCACTGCCCGGGCCGCACCGTCGCCGACACCTCGGCCGTGGCCGCCGACATCCCCATCTACAACAAGGCCTGGGGCGGCTGGCTGACCGTGGCCGGCACCAGCGTCGCGGCGCCGCTGACCGCGGGCATCTACGGGCTGGCCGGCAACGGCAGGCTGGTCAGCACCCGCGACCTTTACCGGCACGCGGCGGACTTCTTCGACGTCACCCGGGGCAACAACGTGCTGGCCGGCAGCCCGAAGGGGGCCTGCGGCAACGACTACCTGTGCACAGCCAAGCCGGGCGACGACGCCCCCACCGGCCTGGGCACCCCCGACGGCATCGGCGGCTTCTAGCCGGCATCACGGTCGTGGATGTCCCGTTGCCCACAGCGGGTGAACATTCCGGAATTATATGAGTTTTCGGTGTGTCGTGTGGCAGGGTGCTGGTATGGGCGCGGATGCGGGGGTCCTGGAGCGGATGGGGCCGGAGCTGGAGCTGCTGCTGCCGGTGCTGGATGAGCGGTCGCGGCGGCTGGTGCTGGGGGCGGTGGCGCGGGCGGCGGGGAAGGGCGGGACCGGCGCGGTGGCCCGGCTGACGGGGGCGTCGTGGCAGACGGTGGCGGACGGGTCGGCGGAGCTGGAGTCGGGGCAGGTGGCGCCGCCGGGCCGGGTGCGCCGGGCGGGCGCGGGCCGCAGGAAGCTGGCGGAGGCTGATCCGGGGCTGGTGCCGGCGCTGCTGGCGCTGGTGGAGGACTCGGCGCGGGGGGATCCGGAGTCGCCGCTGGCGTGGACGACGAAGAGCGTGAAGCGCCTGTCGGATGAGCTGAGGGCGGCGGGGCACCGGTGCAGCCCGCAGACGGCCTGGCGGCTGCTGGGCGAGCAGGGGTTCTCCACGCAGGCGAACGTGAAGGTGCTGGAGGGGCGGCGGCACCCGGACCGGGATGCCCAGTTCCGCTACATCGCCGGGCAGGCCCGGGAGCACCTGGCCGCCGGGGATCCGGTGATCAGCGTGGACGCCAGGAAGAAGGAGCAGGTCGGCAAGTTCGCGCAGGGCGGGCGGGAATGGCGCCGCGCGGGCGACCCGGTGAAGGTCCGCGATCATGGCTTCCCGGACCAGGAGACCGGGACGGCGATCCCGTACGGGATCTGCGATGTCGGCGCGAACACCGGATTCGTCAACGTCGGCACCGATCACAACACCGCCGCGCTCGCGGTCGAGTCAGTCCGCCGCTGGTGGGACCTCATCGGCCGGGACGCCTACCCGCAGGCCGCGCGGCTGCTGATCACCTGCGACGCCGGCGGCAGCAACGGCCGGGCGAACCGGGCCTGGAAGGCCGGGCTCGCGGACCTGGCCCGCCAGGCCGGGCTGGAGATCACCTGCTGTCACTTCCCGCCCGGCACCTCTAAGTGGAACAAGATCGAGCACCGGCTGTTCTCCCAGATCAGCCTCGCCTGGCGCAGCCGCCCGCTGACCAGCCACGACGTCGTGATCAACACCATCTCCGCGGTCAGGACCGCCACCGGGCTGACCGTCACGGCCGCGCTGGACGAGAACTCCTACCCCACGGGCACCCAGATCAGCGACCAGCAGATGCGCGAGATCGAGGACCGCGCCTTAGCCCGCCGCCACTTCCACGGCGAGTGGAACTACGCCCTGCTGCCCGCCTGGCGCCCCGCGCCGCCCCCGCCGCCCCCGCCGGCCCCGCCCGGCCTGTGCGACCCCGCCCTGCTCAACCAC
>JBOHCO010000266.1:0-1979 GCA_050698895.1 Streptosporangiaceae bacterium | reverse complement strand
GGGATGGTCACCGGGGACACGAACCACTTCATCGTGCCCCACTCGAAGCTGAAGGTCTCCACATCGGCGGGCTGGACGTGCGCTACGGTCTTGCCGCCGGCAGGCGGCGCGGGGGGGCTAGGGGGGTCGTCCCCCCTGGACGGCAGAGTCATGCTGGTCTCATTCCTCTGCATCAGCCGATCGACAGCTCGGTGAACGCGCGGACCTGGGCGGTCAGCGCGCGCTCGGCGGGCAGCCGCTCCATCGACGAGGCCCCGAAGAAGCCGGAGACGCCGGTGGTGCGGGCCAGCACGTAGCCGGCGTCCGGCGGCTCGGCGATCGGGCCGCCGTGGCACAGCACCAGGATGCCCGGGCGGACGCTCTCCGCCGCGTCGCGCATCGCCTGCACCCGCCCCGCGCACTCGTCGAGCGTCAGCGCCGTCCGGGCGCCGATCGTCCCCGACGTCGTCAGCCCCATGTGCGCCACCAGCACGTCGGCCCCGGCCCGCGCCATCGCCGCGGCCTGCTCGGGGTCGAAGACATACGGGCAGGTGACCAGGCCGCGCTCGGCGGCCAGCCGGATCATCTCGACCTCCAGGTCGAAGCCCATGCCCGTTTCCTCGAGGTTCTGCCGGAAGACTCCGTCGATCAGCCCGACCGTCGGGAAGTTCTGGACGCCGGCGAATCCCAGCACCGAGAGCTGTTCGAGGAAATGCGGAATTATCCGAAACGGATCGGTCCCGCAGACGCCCGCCAGCACCGGTGTCTGCCGTACGACGGGCAGTACTTCGGCCGCCATCTCGGTCACGATCGCGTTGGCATCGCCGTAGGGCATCAGCCCGGCCAGTGAGCCGCGGCCAGCCATCCGGTACCGGCCGGAGTTGTAGATGATGATCAGGTCGGCCCCGCCCGCCTCGGCGCACTTGGCCGACAGGCCGGTCCCGGCGCCCGCGCCGATGATGGCCTGGCCGCGGTCCGCCTTGGCCCGCAGCCGGGCCAGCAGATCGTCTCGCCGCACGTCAGCTCCTGTCCTGGATCATCTGATGCAGCCGGTCAGCCAGCATCAGGCCGAACGCCGGGTCGTTGAGGTGCGCGTCGATCCGGTGCAGGCTCCGGCCGGCCGCCCGGAGCTCGCCGGCCAGCGCGTCGCGGCAGGCGGCGTCGGCCGCGGCGTCGAAGAATGCCTGCCCGTCGGCGTCCAGGGCGCTGACCCCGCGGTCCGGCCAGAACACCTCGGTCGGCCCGGTCGCCGCCGCGGCCTTGCGGCCGATCCTGGCGCCCAGCTCCGCCATCTCCCCGGCGGTGGTGCGCATCAGCGTCACCGTCGGGTTGTGCACGTACAGCAGGCGGCCGGCGAACCGCTCGGGCACCGTGTCACGCGGCCCGAAGTTCACCATGTCCAGCGCGCCGGGCGCGATGACCTGCGGCAGGCCAGCGGCCCCGGCCGCGGTGAGCCGGGCCGGCCCGGCCGAGAGCACGCCGCCCACCAGGTCATCGGCCAGCTCGGTCGTGGTCATGTCGAGCACCCCGGCCAGCAGCCGCGCCTCGGCCAGCGCCTCCAGCGCCCGCCCGCCCGCGCCGGTGGCGTGGAAGACCAGCACCTCGTAGCCAAGATCGGCCAGCCGCGCCCTGGCCGTCTCGACGGCCGGGGTGGTCACGCCGAACATGCTCGCCGCCACCAGCGGCCGCTCGCCGTCCGCGGGGGCCGGGTCGTCCGCCTCGGCCCGCGCGATCACCATGCCGGCCATCGCCGCCGCGGCGTTGCCGAGCACCAGGCGCGAGATCCGGTTGAGGCCGGCCACGTCGACCACCGAGTACATGACGCAGACGTCCTTCGCGCCCACGTAGGGCGACACGTCGCCCGAGGCCATGGTGGAGACCAGCAGCTTGGGCAGCCCGACCGGCAGCGCGGCCATGACCTGCGCGGCGATCGACGACCCGCCCGAGCCGCCCGCGGCCAGCACGCCGCCCACCCGGCCGGCGGCGGCCAGCTCGCCGAC
>JBOHCO010000265.1:0-3915 GCA_050698895.1 Streptosporangiaceae bacterium | reverse complement strand
CCCAGGTGCGCGATCCCGATCGGTCCTTGCTCCGGCCCAGCGACCGCCAGCTCGTGGCCACGCTGCGGCGACACGGCCAGCTGCCCCGCGACCGGCTGGCCCGGCTGTCCGGCCTGCCCCGCAGTACCGTCACCGACTCCCTGACCCGCCTGCGCAGCCAGGGCATCGTCACCGAGCAGGCCATGCCGCGCCCGACCGGGAAGGCCGGCCGGCCAGCCAAGCTGCTCGCCCTGGCCGCCCCCGCCGGCCTGGTCGGCGTCATCGCGCTCACCCACCAGACCCTCCAGGCCGCCGTCGCCGGCATGGACGGCACCCTGCACGCGCGGCGGGGCATCGACCCCTACGGCGGCGGCTCCGGGCCCGGCCTGGCCGCCGACGCGATCGCCCTGCTCGACCAGGCCCTGAGCGACATCCACCGCAGTCGCGCCGACCTCATCCGCGCCGTCGCCGGCCTGCCCATGCCCATCAACGGCCCGAGCGGCATGATCCAGCTCGCGCTCAGCGACCAGCTTGGCCTGCCGGTCCGGATCGAGAACGACGCCAACCTCGGCGCGCTCGGCGAGGGCGCCTTCGGCGCCGCCGCCGGCATGGAGAACTTCATCTACATCAAGATCGCCCACGGCCTCGGCGCCGGGCTCGTCCTCGAGCGGCACCTGTACCGCGGCACCAACGGCCTGGCCGGCGAGCTCGCGCACATCCACGTCGAGGGCGATGGCGCACTGTGCCCGTGCGGCGGCCGGGGCTGCCTCATGACCAGCTTTAACACACCTCGGCTGATCGACTGGATCCAGACCGTGCATCCCGGTGCCGTGACCATGGCCGATGTGCTGGCCCTGGCCGCCGACCAGGACACCGGCGTCTGCCGCATCCTGCGGGACCTGGGCCGCACGCTCGGCCGCTCGCTGGCCGACTTGTGCGTCTACCTGGCGCCGGATGGCATCATCCTGGACGGCGTCCTGGAGAACGCCGCCGTCCCGGTGATCGACGGGATCCGGCAGATGCTCAGCCAGCTCGCCCCGCCCGCCGTCGCCGCCCAGGTCAAGATCGTCGGTGGCCTGCTCGGGCACGACGCCGAGCTGCGCGGCGGCGCGGTGCTCGCCCGCCAGCATCACCTCACCGGCGGCTGACCGGCCGCGGCCAGCCGCCGGCGATGACACTCGTCATCGCCGGCTGACGACGCTCGAGGCGGCGACGACGTGGGGCGCGCGGCGGTTCTCGGTGGCCAGCACCATCGCCGGGAGCGCCGGGTTCGAGGTGGTGAGCCTGCGCATCGGCAGCATCTGGGGGCCCCCGGCCTGCCGGACAACCCGTTCCTGGCGCTGCCCCGGCTGCTCAGCGCTGCAGTCCGGGGCGAGGACCCCGGTCTCACCCCGCCGCGGCCGGCCGCGTACGCCGGGGACGCGGCCTGCCCGGCCGCTAGCCCGTCCTCACCAGGGTTACCGCCGGGACCAGACCTGGAAGACGCGCGGGCCGCAGATGAGCGTGCGCGGGTCGTCGGTGAACCGGCGCAGGCTGGCCAGCGCGGCAGTGATCTCGCCTGGCGCGGCCAGTCCCTCCGAGATGATGGCCTCGGCGGTCGCCTCGAGCGTGGCCCAGGCCAGCATCTTGGCCTCGCCCTCGTGCACCCCCTGGACCAGGCTCACCTGCGGGTCCGGGATTTCCGCGGCCAGGAAGAGGCGGTACAGCCGGCGCCCGATCGCGTCATCGCCGCCGCGCCGGGCCAGCACCTTCCGGTAGGCGTCCAGGAACACCTCGAGCCCCTCGTTCGGCGGGTCACAGCACCAGCCGTCGAAGTCGACGTCCTCGACGATCAGGACCCCGCCCTCAGCGACGGCGGCCCACATGCGGCGCAGCAGGCTGTCGGGCTGGCTCAGGTGCTGCAGCAGGAATCTCGAGTAGACCACGTCATAGGCGCCCGGCTCATCCCAGGCTCGGGCATCGGCCGCGGCGAACGTGACGTTGCCGAGCTGTCGCTCCGCCGCCGCCTGCCGGGCCAGGCCGAGCTTGACCTCATCGGTGTCGACGCCCACGACGGAGCCGCCCGGCCCGACCAGCCGGGCAATCCCCATCGTGACCTCCCCGCCGCCGCAGCCGATGTCGATGCAGCGCAGGCCCGCAGCTACCCCCGCCCGCTCCAGCAGAGCGCGGGTATCGGCCCATCGTTCCCGGGCCAGCAGCAGGAGGCGATCGTAGCCCGGCTGCCCGCCCCTGATCACGTAGCCGGTCATCACCGCGATGATAGGACGGGCCGGCCCCGGTACCGCGGAGGTGCGTCGCCGGCGTGCGGGATAAGGTCACTATCGCGGCATATCTGCACGTGAGCCTGGCTGGGAGTGCTGATGACCCTGCGTGAGGAAGCGGCCGTGATCTCGGCCGAGATCACCGACCTCCGCCATTCCATCCACCGGGAGCCGGAGATCGGCTACCACCTGCCCGGGACGCAGCAGAAGGTCCTCGCCGCGCTGGACGGGCTTCCGCTCGACATCAGCCTGGGCCGGGAGCTCACGTCGGTAACCGCCGTGCTGCGCGGCGGCCAGCCGGGGCCGGCGGTGCTGCTGCGCGGGGACATGGACGCCCTGCCGGTGACGGAGGCGACGGGAGTGCCGTACGCGTCCCGTGTCGATGGCGTGATGCACGCGTGCGGCCATGACCTGCACACGGCGATGCTCGCCGGGGCGGCGCGCCTGCTGGCCGCCCGGCGGGCGGAGATCCCGGGCAGCGTGATCTTCATGTTCCAGCCGGCCGAGGAAGGCGGCGGCGGGGCCAGGATCATGCTCGGGGAAGGCGTGCTCGGCGCGGCCGGCGAGCCGCCCGTGGCGGCGTACGCGCTGCATGTCTTCTCGGACACGCTCGAGTGCGGGGTCTTCGCCGCCCGGCCCGGCCCGGCGCTGGCCGCGTCCGACGCGATCGACGTGACGGTCCGCGGGCGCGGCGGGCACGCCTCGGTACCCCACCGCAACGCCGACCCGATCCCCGCCGCCTGCGAGATGGTGACCGCGCTGCATGCCCTGGTCACCCGCCGGTTCGACGTGTTCGACCCGGTCGTCCTGACCGTGGGCAGCCTGCACGCCGGCACCGCGCGCAACGTGATACCCGACTCGGCCACCTTCCTGGCCACCGCCCGCTCCTACAGCCCGCAGTCGCGCGAGCGGCTCCGGGAGGAGTCCCTGCGGCTGGTCGAGAACATCGCCCGGGCCCACGGCCTGACGGCCGACGCGCAGTACGTGGAGGGCTACCCGGTCACGGTCAACGACGCTGCCGAGGCCGCCTTCGCCGTCGCCACCGCGGCCGACCTGTTCGGCGCCGGGCGGGCCCTGACGCCCGCCCAGCCGCTCACCGGCGCTGAGGACTTCTCGTTCGTGCTCCAGAAGGTGCCGGGAGCGTTCATCATGCTCGGTGCCTGCCCGCCCGGCACGGACCCGCTGACCGCGCCCTCGAATCACTCCGCCGCCGCCATCTTCGACGACGCGGTGCTCGCCGACGGCGCCGCCCTGTACGCGGAGCTCGCGCTCCGCCGCCTGGCGCTCAGCGCCCCCGCATGAACCTTCTGCGGTAGCCGAAGCTGACCCCGCCGGCCACGATGGCCGCGCCGCCCGCGATGAGCAGCATCGAGTCGTGGAACCCGGCCGTTCCGCCGCCGCCGGTTGCCGGCGCGGCCGTGGGCGGGGAGTGGTGGTGGTGACCGCCGCCCTGGCCCGGCCTGGCCGACCGCGAATGAGACACCGCCGGGCTCGGACTGGAGCTCTTCGGCGTCTTGCTCGGCTTGGGAGTGGTGCTGGAGGACCCGCTGGTCGAGGCGCTTCCGCTGGTCGAGGCGCTTCCGCTGGTCGAGGCGCTTCCGCTGGACGAGGCGCTTCCGCTGGACGAGGCGCTTCCGCTGGACGAGCCGCTCCTGCTGCCCGAGCTGCTGGGGCC
>JBOHCO010000264.1:0-1364 GCA_050698895.1 Streptosporangiaceae bacterium | reverse complement strand
CTCGGTCTCGACCTGCGACAGCATGCTGGCCGAGACGCCGACCTGGCGGGCGAGCGCGCGCAGTGACAGCCCCTGCTTCTGGCGCTCCCGCCGGATCAGGCCGCCCACACTCACGTCCACTGATGCGCCGCCCCTGCCTGCGAGTCCTAACCGCGATTAACCGGAACTATACATCCTGTAGGTTGTTCAGCAGACCTTGACAATCCTGGAATGCGGACGGTACTACGGATGCCACCCCCGAGGGCGGCTGAACGCCCTCGCCAGAACGCGGAGGTACATCGATGGTTTCTAGGGGCGGCAGGCCATGCCGATAGGGATCGCCCAGACCTTCGGCCCGAACGCGGTGGACTGGGAGACCCGCGCCGACATGGGCAGGCTCCGCACGGAGCGGCTGGCCCGGCTGAACGCGGAGCTGGAGCGCTCGGAGCTGGGCGCGCTGCTGAGCTTCGACTTCGCCAACATCCGCTACATGACCGCCACGCACATCGGCACCTGGGCCATGGACAAGCTGATCCGCTTCGCGGTGCTGCCCCGCGGCGGCCAGCCGGTGGTCTGGGACTTCGGCTCGGCGGCCCGGCATCACCAGCTCTACAACCCCTGGCTCGATCACACCCCCGGACCGCCGACCCCGGACGGCGCCGCCCGGACCGGCGCCCGGGCCGGCATCTCCACGCTGCGCGGGGCGTTCCACCCGGCGGCCGGCATCGCCGAGGACGTCGCGGCCAAGGTCGTCGAGGTGCTGCGCGAGCACGGCCTGGCCGGCCAGCCGCTGGGCGTCGACGTGGCCGAGATGCCGGTGCTGGCCGCGCTGGCCGCGGCCGGGGTCACCGCCGTCGACGGGCAGCAGGTGTTCATGGAGGCCCGGCGGGTCAAGACCCGCGACGAGGTCACCCTGCTGGCCCAGGCCTGCTCGATGGTCGACGCGGCCTACAGCGACCTGTACGAGTTCCTGCGGCCCGGCGTGCGCGAGAACGAGTGCGTCGGCCTGGTCAGCAAGGCCCTGTACGACCTGGGCAGCGAATACGTCGAGGGGGTCAACGCCATCTCCGGCGAGCGCTGCTCGCCGCACCCGCACGTCTACTCCGACCGGCTGATCCGCCCCGGCGACCCGGCGTTCTTCGACATCCTGCACAGCTACAACGGCTACCGCACCTGTTACTACCGGACATTCGCCGTCGGCAGCGCGTCGCGCGCGCAGCGCGACGCGTACCTGCGCTGCCGGGAGTACATGGACCAGGCGATCGCCCTGGTGAAGCCGGGCGCGACGACGGCCGACATCGTCTCGCTATGGCCGCGGGCGGCCGAGTTCGGCTTCCCGGACGAAACCGCCGCGTTCGGCCTCCAGTACGGGCACGGCGTGGGAC
>JBOHCO010000263.1:0-7621 GCA_050698895.1 Streptosporangiaceae bacterium | reverse complement strand
GCCCGGCCGCGCCGGTGATGCGGCTGCGCGACCCCGGCGCGTTCTTCGCCCGCCTCGGCGCGGGCACGGCCGGCTTCGCCGAGAGCTACATGGCCGGCGAGTGGGACAGCTCCGACCTGGCCGGCCTGTTCGAGGTGCTGGCCCGGCACCTGGCCGGCCTGGTGCCCCGGCCGTTCGGCACCCTGCGCCGCGTGTACGTGCCGCGCCAGCCGGCCGCGGACGAGGCCACCAGGGACGGCGCGCGGCGCAACATCGAGCGGCACTACGACCTGTCCGATGACCTGTTCGCGCTGTTCCTGGACCCCGGCATGACCTACTCCAGCGCGCTGTTCGAGCCGGGCGACACCCTGGAGCGGGCCCAGCACCGCAAGATCGACCGGCTGCTGGACCTGACCGGCGTCGGGCCGGGCCGCACCGTGCTGGAGATCGGCACGGGCTGGGGCGAGCTGGCCCTGCGGGCCGCGGGCCGGGGCGCCAGGGTCACCTCGCTGACCGTCTCGCCGGCCCAGCGTGCCGCCGCCACCCGGCGGTGCGCCGCGGCTGGCCTGGCCGGCCGGGTAGATGTGCAGCTACGCGACTACCGGGACGCCGCCGGCCAGTACGACGCGGTGATCAGCGTGGAGATGATCGAGGCGGTCGGCGCGGCCTACTGGCCGGAGTACTTCCGGGTCATCGACCGGCGGCTGGCCCCCGGCGGCCGGGCCGGGCTCCAGGCCATCACCATGGCCCACGACCGCATGCTGGCCACCAGGGGCGGGCACAGCTGGATCCACCAGTACATCTTCCCCGGCGGGCAGATCCCGTCGGTGGAGGCGATCACCGGCGCGCTGCGCCAGCACACCGGACTGGCCGTCCGTTCCGACCTGGCCCTGGGCCAGCACTACGCGGCCACGCTAAGCCAGTGGCGGGCCCGGTTCCTGGCCGCGGCCGGCGAGGTGGACCGACTCGGGTTCAGCCCGGCCTTCCGGCGGATGTGGGAGCTGTACCTGGCCTACTCCGAGGGCGGGTTCCGGGCCGGGTACCTCGACGTGCACCAGCTCATCCTTGGGCGATGAGCGACTTGAGCAGGTCGCGGGTGCGCTGCTTCTCCGGGCCGCGCCCGTACTCCACGGCCACGAAGTCGGTCACGCCCGCGTCGGCCAGCGCCAGGACCTGGGCCGCGACGCTGTCCTCGTCGCCGGCGATGGCCACGTCGCCGGGCCCGGCCGCGCCCTCCTTGTCCAGCATCGCCCGATAGGACGGCAGCTGGGCGTAGATGGCCATGATCTTGTCCGCCGCGGCCCGCGCGGCGGGCACGTCGTCGGTGACGCAGACCGGCAGGTTGCACACCACCCGCGGCGCGGGCCGGCCCGCGTTCTGCGCCGCCGCCGTGATGGCCGGCACGACGTAGTCCCGGACAGTGGCCGGGCCGGTCATCCACAGCACCGTCCCGTCGGTCCGCTCGCCGGCCAGCCGCAGCATCTGGGGAGCCATCGCGGCCAGCAGCACCGGGATCCGGCCGGTTTGCGATACGGGCCGCGGCACGGACAGGCCGATATGAGCCTGCACCGTCTCCCCGTCGAACCCGGCCGGCTCGCCGTCCATCAGCGGCAGCAGCACCGACAGGTACTCGCGCATGTGCCGGGCCGGCCTGTCGAAGCTGAACCCGTACATGTCCTCGATGACGATCCGGTGTGACAGCCCGATGCCCAGGGCCAGCCGGCCATCCAGGGCCAGCGCGGCGGTCAGTGCCTGCTGGGCCAGCGCGGCCGGGTGCCGGGGGTAGGTCGGGACCACCGCCGTGCCCAGCTCGATGCCCGGCCCCCCGTGGCCGGCTACCGCCAGCGCGGTGAGCGCGTCCAGGCCGAAGATGTTGGAGATCCAGCCCGATGCGAAGCCGTCGTCGGCGGCCCGGCGGATCTCGTCGGCCAGTGTCCGGAACGCGTCCGGCCCGTCCGCATCCGTCAGGGAAGTCCCGATCCGCATGGCGTCTCTCCGTTTCGCTCGGCTCCTGGGGGCCGGCCGGGCCGGCGTCTCGTTGATCCTGGCCGGGCGCACCCGGATCCGCAAGATCCGTCCGGCCCCGGCGCGCTATGTCCGGGTCCTGCCGGGGTGTGAGCGATATGCACACGGGTCATGATGGTCGTACGACTTCTTGTCGCCGGGAATTCACTCGGCTGTTACCAGCGCTGTGAGGTGCAGATCTTTGCCGGCCGACTACCGTGGAGACAATAAGGACATGGAAAATGGTCGGACCGGTCGCGATCGGGAGGCGGGCGCGACCCGTCGGGCCCGGCAGGGCAGCGCGGAGCGCGCGGCGGCCCGCGAGCGCGAGGAGCAGGCGGCCCTGGAGCGGGCCCGGCGGCATGCTCAGGCGGCGGCGCGGGCCAGGGCTAGGGCGGCGGAGCGGTCAGCCGAGCGCCCGGCCGCCGGGCGGCCGGCTGCTGGGGGCGCGGCTGCTGGGCGGCCGTCTGGTGGGCGGCCGGCGCCGGAGCGTCAGCGGGCCGAGCGCCGGGCGGCGAAGCAAGGGGACACGGGAGCTATCGGCTATACCGGGGAGCAGGAGTTGCGGGACGTACGGGCCGAGGTGAGCGCGGCGGCACGGCGGTCAGCGGGCGGCGACCGCCCGGACCAGGCCGAGCTGCCGGCCGGGCGGTACCTCGACCGGGAGGAGAGCTGGCTGCGGTTCAGCCAGCGGGTGCTGGAGCTGGCCGAGGACGAGAACCTGCCGCTGCTGGAGCGGGTCAGGTTCGAGTCCATCTTCGCCAGCGGGCTGGACGAGTTCTTCGGGGTCCGGATCGCCGGGCGGATCCGGCGGATGGCCACCGGGCTGCCGGTGGAGCGGGCCAGCGGCAAGCCGTCGGGCGAGATCCTGCGGCAGACCCTGGAGCTGGCCCGCGGGCTGTCCATCCAGCACGCCCTGTGCTACGCCGACGGGCTTCAGCCCGCGCTGGCTGAGGCGGGGATCGAGATCCTGCGCTGGAAGGAGCTGACCGAGCCCGAGCAGTCCAGCCTCCAGCAGCTGTTCCGGGAGCGCATCTACCCGGTGCTCACCCCGCTGGTGGTGGACCCGGCCCACCCGTTCCCCTACATCTCCAACCTGTCGCTCAGCCTCGCGGTCATGATCGCCGACTCGGAGACCGGCGCCACCCTGTTCGCCCGGGTCAAGGTCCCGCCGCTGCTGCCCCGGTTCCTGACCGTCGCGCCGAACCGGTTCGTCCCGCTGGAGGACGTCATCGCCGCGCACCTGGGCGAGCTGTTCGTGGGCATGGACGTGCTGGAGCACTACGCGTTCCGGGTGACCAGGTTCAGCGACCTGGAGATCGACGAGGACGTCACCGAGAACCTGCTGCAGTCACTGGAGCGGGAGCTGACCCGCCGGAACTTCGAGCCGCCGGTGCGGCTGGAGGTCGAGGAGTCCATGTCGGCCGACGTACTGGACCGGCTGGTCACCGAGCTGAGCGTGGACGACCGCGCCGTCTACCGCCTGCCCGGGCCGCTGGACCTGTCCGGCCTGTCGGCCATCGCCGACCTGGACCTGCCTGACCTGCACTACCCCAAGTTTGTTCCCTCCGACAATGCCCTGCCGCATGACCGCAGCGTGTTCTCGACGCTGACCGACCACGACGTGCTCGTGCACCACCCCTACGACTCGTTCAGTGCCAGCACCCAGCGCCTGGTCGTGGACGCCGCCGCTGACCCGCGCGTGCTGGCCATCAAGCAGACGCTGTACCGGACCAGCGGCGACTCCGAGATCGTGGACGCGCTGATCGATGCGGCCGAGGCCGGCAAGCAGGTCGTGGTGGTGGTGGAGATCAAGGCCCGGGGCGACGAGCGGGCCAACATCGCCTGGGCGCGCAAGCTGGAGGAAGCCGGCTGTCATGTGGTCTACGGGTTTGTCCCTCTGAAGACCCACAGCAAGATGGTGCTGGTCGTGCGAGGGGAATCCGACGGCTCCCTGCGCCGGTTCTGCCACATCGGCACCGGGAACTACCACCCCAAGACGGCGCGGCTGTACGAGGACTTCGGCCTGCTCACCGCCGACCGCACCGTCGGCGAGGACGTCACCGACCTGTTCAACCACCTGACGGGGTACTCGCGCCCGCCGGACTACCGCCGGCTGCTGGTCGCCCCGGCCGGGGTGCGGGGCGGCCTGATCGAGCAGATCGAGGCCCAGTGCGAGCTGGCCCTGGCCGGCGAGCGGTCGCACATCCAGCTCAAGTGCAACGCGCTCATCGACGAGGCCGTGGTCGACGCGCTGTACCGCGCCTCCCAGGCCGGCGTGCCGATCGACCTGTGGGTGCGCGGGATCTGCGCCCTGCGGCCCGGCATCGAGGGCCTGTCGGAGAACATCCGGGTGCGCAGCATCGTCGGCCGGTTCCTGGAGCACTCGCGGATCTACGCCTTCGGCACCGGGGAGCCGGACTCAGTGGGCGATGTCTGGATGGGCAGCGCCGACCTCATGCACCGGAACCTGGACCGGCGGGTGGAGCTGCTGATCCGGGTGACCGAGCCGGGTCAGCGGGCCGAGCTGCGCAGCCTCATCGACCTGGCCATGGACGCCGGCACTGCCTCGTGGTGGCTGGCCGCCGACGGCACCTGGACCCGGCACCACCTCGACGCCTCGGGCGCCCCGCTCAACGATCTCCAGGACCTGCTCATCCGCTCCCGGCAGGGCCGCACCGTCGATGGCTGACCGGCCCGCGGCCGACGAGATCCGCGCGGCCGGAGCCGTTGCGTGGCGACCAGGGCCCGACGGGCCGCTGGTCGCCCTGGTGCACCGACCCAAGTACGACGACTGGACCCTGCCCAAGGGCAAGGTGGATCCCGGCGAGTCCGTGCTGCTCACGGCGGTGCGCGAGGTCGAGGAGGAGACCGGGCAGCACGTGACCCTGGGCCGGCGGCTCAGTCCCTCGTGCTACGACGTCGACGGCCGGCCCAAGCGGGTGGACTACTGGGTGGCCAGGGCCCAGGACCCGCCGGCCGAGTTCGTGCCCAACCACGAGGTGGACCAGCTCGCCTGGCTGTCGGTGCCCGAGGCGGCCGACGAGCTGACCTACGAGCGGGACGTGGTCGTGCTGGGCGAGTTCGCGGCCGGGCCCACGGACACCGTGCCGCTGGTCCTGCTGCGGCACGCCTCGGCGGGCAGCCGGGCCAGCTGGAGCGGCGCCGACCTGGCCCGGCCGCTGGACGCCCGCGGCGCCGCCGACGCCGACGCGCTGGCCTGGATGCTGCGCTGCTTCGGCGCTGACCGCCTGATCAGCTCCGCCGCCGAGCGCTGCGTGGCCACCGTCAGGCCGTTCGCCGCCCTCACCGGCGCCAAGATCGAGATCGAGCCGCTGTTCACCGTGGGCGCGATGGCCGCCCCTGACGCGGTGGCGCTGCGGGCGGCCGGGCTGGCCGCCGACCAGCGGGCCGCGGTCGTGTGCGTGCACCGGGAGAACCTGCCCATGCTGCTGGCGGCGGCCTGCGCCCGGCTGGGCTCCAGCCCGCCGGCGGGTGCGGCGCTGCCCAAGGGCGGCTTCTGGGTCCTGCACGTGGCCGACGCCGCGCTGGCTGCCACCGAGCGCCACACCCCGAGCCAGGGCTAGCTCTCCGGGGGGAGGGCGGGGGTCCAGTCGAGGGTCGGCGGGAGCGAGCCCTCCAGGATCAGCAGCCAGCGCTTGACCTCCGGGCCCGCGCCGCCACTGAAGCCGCCCAGCCCGTCGCTGGCCACCACCCGGTGGCAGGGCACGATCACCGGGATCGGGTTCGAGCCCATGATCTGGCCCACCGCCCGGGCCGGGATCACGTCGTCGCCGACGTCCAGGCCGGCCCGGACGGCCAGCGTCCCGTAGGTCACCGTCTGGCCGTACCGCACGTCGTCATGGAGCAGGCGCAGCACCTGGCGCTGGGCCGGGCCGAAGCCGCTCCAGTCCAGGGCCAGGTCGAACTCCTTCCGCCGACCGCAGAAGTACTCGGCCAGCTGCCGGGCCGCCGCCGCGGCCGGTGATCCGCCGGCCGCCGCGGGCGCCCCGCCGGGCGGCCGGCCGAACCGGGCCTGCGCCACCCCGGCGTCCCCGTAGCCGACCGAGACTGGTCCGACCGGGGTGCTGATCGAGGCCCACTCGAGCGTGCTCATCCAGCTATTGTCCGCCCCGCCTCTGACATTCCGGGCCGCCTCCCGGCCGGTCCCGCGGCCGGGTTCCGAGCCCCGCCGGAATGTCGGAGGCGGACGATAGAACAGAGGAGTCAGCTCGCTATTGACCAGGGAGGACGCGGATGACGCAGAGCATCGTGGACAAGGTCGAGGCTGAGGTCACCTGGCTCTCCCGGCGGCTCACTGAGCCGGGAGAGCGGGAGTGCCTGCGCTGCTTCCTGCTGCGGATGATCGACGAGTTCGGCTGCGACGGCACGCACCGGTGGACCGAGCGCTGGCGCGCCGAGCGGGCGCCGCGGGCCCGTGCCCTGCTGCGGCGGCTGGGCCAGCTGGGCGGCTGCTGCGACTGCGAGGTGGTGATGAACGTGTTCCCCGACTATCCCGACACCGGCCACCTGCTGCCGTGCGCGGGCCAGCCGCAGGCCGGCTCGGCGGGTCCGTGCGACCTGGGCACGCTGCGCCGCAGCGCCTGACCGGCCGCGGACCGGGCCCGGCGGCTACTCGTCGCCCTTCTCGATGATCCTGAGCAGGGCCTTGGCGATCGGCACGGCCGTCAGCTCGACCTGCCAGGGGCGCGCCCCGTAGCCGATCAGGCCGGCGCTGACCGCGACCGGGGCCGGATCGGCCATGGGCAGCCAGGACAGGCGGCGGACGGCGTCCGGCGGAAGCAGGTTCTCGGTCGGCAGGCCGTGGGAATCGGCCAGCGCCGCGACCACGGCGCGCACCGCGGTCAGCCGCTTGGCCGCCTCGGGGTCGCGGTCGGCCCAGCGGTGCGCGGGCGGCGGACCGTCGCCGGCCGGGGCCGACGCCTCGGGCAGTCCCCGGTCCGGCAGCGCGCGGGCCCGGGCCACGGCCGCCAGCCACTCGCTCATGTGCCGCCGGGCCCCGCGCCCGGTGAAGCCGGAGATCGCGGCCAGGTCCTGGGCGTTGGCCGGCAGCGACCGGGCCGCCTCGATGATGGACCGGTCGGGCAGCACCTTGGTGGGCGACAGGTCGCGCTGCTGGGCGATCTTGTCGCGCTCCTGCCACAGCTCGCGGACGACGGCCAGGCCGCGGCGGTTGCGGACCCGGTGGATGCCGGAGGTGCGCCGCCAGGGGTCGGCCCGGGGCTCGGGCGGGCCGGCCGTGAGCACGGCCGCGAACTCCTGCCGGGCCCACTCCAGCTTGCCCTCGTCGGTGAGCTGGCGGGCCAGGTTGTCGCGCAGCTCGACCAGCACCTCAACGTCCAGGGCGGCGTAGCGCAGCCACTCCTCGGGCAGCGGCCGGGTGGACCAGTCGGCGGCGGAATGGGTCTTCTCCAGGCGCAGCCCGAGCAGTTCCTCGACCAGGGTGGCCAGGCCGACCCGGGGATACCCGAGCAGCCGCCCGGCCATCTCGGTGTCGAAGATGGCGCGCGGCCGGTAGCCGATCTCGGCCAGGCAGGGCAGGTCCTGGGACGCGGCGTGGAACACCGCCTCGGTGTCGGCCAGGGCGGCGTCCAGGCCGGACAGGTCGGGGCAGGCG